>JAFQVS010000102.1 GCA_017407905.1 Bacteroidaceae bacterium
GCAATAATAGAACGCACTCTCGCCGATGCTTGTTACACCCTCGGGAATTACAATACTTGTAAGGCTGCTGCAACCATAGAACGCATACTCGCCGATGCTTGTAACACCCTCGGGAATAATAGTATTTTTACAACCTAAAATCAAAGTATTTGATGCAGTTTCAATAATAGCATTACAATTACCTCGACTATCATAAACGCTATTTCCATCACCCACAACAATGCTTGTAAGGCCGGTGCAACCTCTGAACGCCCCATAGCCGATGCTTGTTACACCCGCGGGAATATTGATACTTGTAAGGCTGTAGCAACTCCAGAACGCACCAATGCCGATGCTTGTAACACTCGCGGGAATTTCAATGGTAAGGATGTTGCAACCTTCGAACGCACTCTCGCCGATGCTTGTTACACCCTCGGGAATTATAGTATTTACGCAACCCGCTATCAAAGTATTTGATGCAGTCTCAATAATGGCATTACAATTACCTCGACTATCATAAACGCTATTTCCCTCATCCACAACAATGCTTGTAAGGCCGTAGCAATAATAGAACGCACGCTCGCCTATGCTTGTTACACTGCTTGGAATTTCAATGCTTGTAAGGCCGTAGCAATTATAGAACGCACTATTGCCGATGCTTGTTACACTGCTTGGAATTTCAATGCTTGTAAGGCTGGTGCAACCATAGAACGCATACTCGCCGATGCTTGTTACACTCGCGGGAATTTCAATGCTTGTAAGGCCGTCGCAATTATAGAACGCATATTTGCCTATGCTTGTTACACTCGCTGGAATGTTGATACTTGTAAGGCCGGTGCAACCTCTGAACGCCCAATCACCTATGCTTGTTACACCCTCGGGAATATTGATACTTGTAAGGCCGTCGCAATTATAGAACGCATAGTCGCTGATGCTTGTTACACCCGCAGGAATTTCAATGCTTGTAAGGCCGTCGCAATCCAAGAACGCATATTTGCCTATGCTTGTTACACTCGCTGGAATTTCGATGCTTGTAAGGCCGGTGCAATAGGTAAACGCCATATCACCTATGCTTATTACACCATAAGTGGTACTATTATATGTTACACTCGCAGGGATTGTTACCGCGCCGATATATTTGTTACTACCGCTTGTTACCTCAACAGTTTTATCCTCTTCGGATAAAATGTTGTAGTAAATTCCATCGACCTCAAAAACTTGGGCACTTACCACTGTGCAACAGAGCAGTAGCAGGGCTGTCATTAGTTTCTTTAAGTAATTTTGTTTCATAATATTATTTTTTTCGGCCACTGCAAGTCTCGGAACTATGGCAATTAAACAAATAGTGTATAAAAACAAGAAAGACGTGAGACTTTGTCGCCTTACGTCCACGAAACTGAAGTATCGCCAAATGCCTTCCCAAAATGAATAATGAAGAAACAAAATTCCCACGCCTTGAATATATACGTGGGCCCTACACAGAGTGTGTGAGGCTTGTATATACACAGAATGAGCATTGATTGTTCTTGCCCTTTGGTGAATTTTCAGTCTCGGACTTAAAAGAAAATGCTTTCTTGCGTCGATGGTTTTCTCTCCACCGACATTGCAAAATTAGTGTTAATAATTGAAAGTTACAAACTCGTCTGAAGCATTTTAGAAAAGAACTCAATTTTGACGCATTCTTTTTTTTACAATCAATGCTCGTTTGGAATACTGTTTTTTCGTTTAACAAAAATAATCCTTGCTCCTGTTTGAAAAAAATCGCTATACAATATTACAAATTGTGTAGCGACTGACAAAAAAACTGCGATTAAAGCCCGATTGTTATCGTACTCCTCTTTTCCTTAATATCACATACAAAATGACGGGGGCTCCTATGAGCGGGGTAATTGCACTCAGAGGCAGCAGCCCGCTGCTTCCCGGCAGCTGACACAAAAGGTTGCACAGAAGCGCCACCGCTCCGCCCAATATGATTGTCGCGGGCAGCAGATAAATGTGATTATTCGTCCTCAGAAGCAGTCGGGCAATATGCGGCACGGCAAGGCCTATAAAGGCGATGGGGCCGCAAAAGGCTGTTACCGCGGCTGTCAGCACTCCTGTGAGCACAAGCAAAATGGTGCGCGCCCGCTTGGTCTTTACGCCTAAATTGGCTGCGTAGGCGTCGCCCAGAAGCAGGGCGTTCAGGGGCTTTACCATCAGCAGGGCAAACACAAGCATCGAGGCCATCAGCAGCGCAAAAAAGGGCATCTGCTCTGTGGAGACACCGCCAAAATTGCCCATTCCCCAGATGAGGTACGAGTGCACCCCCTCGGCCGTCGAAAAATAGTTCAGAAGGGATATTACCGACGAGGTAAGATAGCTCACGGCAAGGCCTGCAATGAGCAGAAAGATGTTATTGTGCAGCAGTGCCGAGAGGGCCAGAAGAACCATTATCACAAGCGCCGCGCCCACAAAAGCTCCCGCGAGAATGGCCGCGTAACCGCCTATCGTAAGGCCGCCCGAGGCCAGCGCTCCCCCCTGCATAAGCATCACAATGGCAACGCCCAATCCCGCACCGTTATTTATTCCAAAAACCTCGGGGCCGGCCAAAGGGTTGTTAAAAAGCGTCTGTAGCATAAGGCCTGCGGTAGATAGTGCCATCCCGGCGAGCATTGCGGTTAGGGCCTGCGGCAGTCGCGACTCCAATATAATCACTCGCCACCCCTCGTTGCCCGATGCCTCGCCCAAGAGAATGTTCAGCACCTCGGCAAGGGGGATTGATACTGCGCCCCAAAGGATATTGGCGATAAAAAGCGCTGCAAGCAGTAGGGCTGCGAGCAGTGCCACCGTGCGTGTATTACTGCTCTTGCATCTTTTCATAGTATCGTGGTTTGTGGTTTTTTATAATCTCGGGGTGGAAGATTGCCGCAAGCTCGCGCAGCAGAATGTCGGGGCGGAAGGGGGTCTCCTCGTAGAAGCGCTTTTCGCTCAGACGACACTCGTATATGTTGCACTCCTTATAGGGGCGGAAATATTTGTAGCCCTCAAACTCTGTGAGCAGGCTTTTGTGGGTTTTTCTTTTCCCGCCATACTTTACGAGCCAAAAATCGGCCTCGGCGGCCCTCGTGAGCACAGCCTCGAAGGCCAGCGGCACCGACCCCGTCCGGTCGTGCTGTGCAAACAGATAATCGCAGCCTGCGTCGCGGTACAATTGTCCCATTGTGCTGCCTCCGCCCGGTACGTACCACGCCGAGCCGTTTTTTAGCTCGCACATAAGCGTGGGGGCGTCGGTCGAGTGGTTCTTTATGCTGTCGCGAAGGGCAAGATAGTCGCGCTCGACGGCCGCGAACAGCGAGTCGGCCTTTGCACCTTCGCCCAACAGACGGCCGTAGAAGCGCATCCACTCGGCGCAGGCGAGGGGCGAATTTTCCATATAATCGGCACACTCGACAAGGGGGTAGGGGAGTTTGTCCATCTTGCCGTAGCCACCATTTTCGTAGGGAAGCACCCACACGGCCTCGGGCGCAAGCTGCACGACGCGCTCGCTGTTTATGTTGAGTGTGCTGCCGCAGTCGATGAGGCTGCCCTCGCCGAGCCGCTGTTGCAGCAGGGGCTGTGTCATATATTGCGCCTCGCAGACGCCACCAATGGAGTGCGAGCGTCCCAAATTACAGATGAGCTCGGAGTGAACGGTCGAGAATATGAGCAGATTCTCTAAGGGGAGGCGCAGCAGCGTCCCCTCGGGAATATCCGAGGGGGGCGCGCTGCCTTTCTCTGTCAGAATATATCGGTGCAGTAGCTTGTCGTTCCACGGGCTTTTAATATCTACTACGCTGTATGCGCCGCACTCGACAATTGTCAGTAGCGAGGCGTGGCGCAGGGCCAGCGTGTCGCCCTCGATGGGTTGTGTCTCTGTGGTTTTTCGTGCGCCGCAGGCTGTTGCTGCCAGCGTCGTCAGAATGATAAGCAGCCGACATATATTTCTCATACGTGGTTGGGGTTGATTGTTTTATTCCTTAATTATATATAAGAGGGTCGAGAGAGGGGGGAGCCGCTCTTTGCCCGTGCAGTGCTTTTACTCGTAGAAACGGGCGCCGGCTGTGTAGTGTCCCACGCCAAAGACCGCCT
Organism: Bacteroidaceae bacterium; assembly: GCA_017407905.1. GTDB lineage: Bacteria > Bacteroidota > Bacteroidia > Bacteroidales > Bacteroidaceae > HGM04593. Next base: position 4,087 of record JAFQVS010000102.1, read on the forward strand.
TTTGTGTGCCGTCGGCCGTAAATACTCGCATTGTGCCCAAAATTCCATACTCGGCGTAACCGACGTAAATATCGCCCGTCTCGGGATTGACCGACAGAGAGTTTACGTTCGTCATTGTCGCTGCTGGCAGAATCTCTCTCTTCTCGCCCGTTGTAACGTCGTAGGCCCACAGAGGGGTGGGGACAAAGGTATTCAGCTCGTAGTCCCACGCATTATCGACAAAAAAGAGAGTATTCTCGTAGGCGGCTATTGCCGATGCTCCGAATCCAAGCGATGTTGCGGTGCCCTCGGCGGGCGATATTCTATATACTGTCGAGGGAATATCGTAGTAGTTGCCGCTGTCGATGATATAAACCTCGTCGTTGCACACTACGCTCGCCGTGTAGGGGTTGGTCATTTCTATTGTGGCGGTGCTGCCGTTCGAGAGGTCGATTATGGAGACGTTGCCGTTGTAGGCGTAAAGCTCGCCCGAGTTATTTACAACAAGATAGCCGTTGCAGTAGCTGATGCCCTCGGGGCGTGTACCGACGGGAATTTTCCCCTCAAAGGCTGCTGTCGAGGCGTTGTAAACATATACGTTGCCGTCGTAGTTGGTAAGATAGAGGTTTGTGCCGTCGGTGGCCATCATACGGGGCGAGGCTCCCTCCTCGGTAAATAGATAGGGCTCTTGCAGACGCTTGCCGCTCTCGTCCAGAATCTCCAATTTCTGCGAGCCGCTAACCGCTACAAAGAGCTTCTCTTTTGTCCACAAAAGGTCTTGTGCAAGGTCGCCCAAGAGGGTGTTGTTCTGCACGGCAAAGATATTGCCCTCGCTGTCGCCCGCCGTTGCCGTGTTATTGTCGTAACTGTACAGCTGGATACTTGCGTCGTTGCCCTCCCAATTGCCTGTGTTGACAATGTAACAGCCGTTGACCTTTGTCCCGTTCTCGGGGATGGTAATCTCGTCGTCGTCGCTGCTGCACGCTGTGAATGTGAGTGCGGCAAGGAGCGTTGCCATTGATAAAAGTAGTTTCTTCATTTTTAATATATTTTAAAGGTTAATGGTTGCTGATAGACGTAGCGAGCGTCCGCTCATAGGGTAGTATCGTATAATCTCGTAATTTTTGTTGCACAGATTCATCGCCTCGGCTCTGAGGGTGAGGCTGCCCGAACCCACTCTGAGGCTGCGTGCGAGCCACACTGAGTGGTCGCAGTAGCCATCGACACGCGTCGAGGGGATATTCTGCGGCAGACGGTAGCGCTCGCTGCTCCACACAAGCGAGTATCCTGCGTCGAGCAGTGGCGTATATATTGCCACCGAGCCCGAACCCGAGTGTCGCGGCGTGTATATTATCTGCTCTCCTTTTACGGGCGAGCCGTCGGTGTCGTCGGTGGCGTGCATATAGCTGTAAGCACCCGATATTTTTATGTGCGAGGCATTGTGCAGCGGCACTGTGGCGTCGATATTTGCGTCGGCGCCCTTGAGGCTCACTCTATCGACGTTACTCATTTTCCACACAAAAATACCGGGCACGGCCACAATCTTGTCGCTGATGCGTCCGCAGTAACCATCGACCGAGAGGGTGAGGCTGCTCAGATATTTGCACTCGGGCAGCGAGTAGGCGGCTCCGACGTTCAGCATACGGCTCTTCTCGGGGCGCAGGGTGAAATTTCCACTCTCGCGGTAGTAAAGGTCGTTGAATGTGGGCAGGCGGAAAATGTCGCGGTACGATGCTCTGAGGCACAGACGCTGCCCCATAGGGTAGAGCGAGACTGACAGCGAGGGGGCGAGGCGGCTGCGTCGCGGTGCAACCTTGCCGACGCTGCTCCACTCCTCGGCCAACGTGTGCAGCAGCGAGGCTGTTGCACAAAAAAGGCTGCTGCCGTAACGCACGCTCAGCGCCGCAAGATTGGTGAGGCGGTTGGGCCTTGCCGACATTACATTATGCTTGTTGTCGGTGCGTAACGTATTGTAAACGAGCTCCTCGGCAAAGGCGGTGGCAAAATGCTCGCTCATCTGCCACTTTATGGTGTATGAAAAATCGCTCTCATTTTGGTGGAAACGGTGGGCCGATGCGCTGCCCGCCGCCGCGGGCAGGCGATTCTTGTCGTAGGTGTAATTATGCTTCAGCGTGGCCTTCATCCTGAGGCTCGCCGATGGGATGTATTCGTAGAACATCTGCGCGAAAATATTGCGCGAGAGCAGACGCTCGCTGCTCAGCGGATTATCGACAATGACAGCGCCCGGAACACCGCGCATCGACGAGTATCCATAGAGCTTTGCGCGCAGCGTGTGTCGCTGTCCGCCGCGCCACATAATGCCCGCCTCGGCGCGCACACTCTCAATGTCCGAGTTTCGGCGGCGCCCTGTGATGCTGCCTCCCGCACCGTCGATATTGAATCGGTAGCATCCGCCGGCGTTTGTGTAGTCGCCGAAAAAGGATGCGAACAACCCGCGCCCAACCCTTCGGCCTACGTGCAGGCTCGCCTGATAGCTGTCGAACGATGCAGCCCTTGCATTTATCTTAAACGAGTTTTTCTGATCGAAATTAGTCTCTATCGACACGGTGCCTGCTGCGGCCAACGTACGCGCCGACTGATAAATATCGTCGCCCTGACCAATGAGCAGCTGCACGCCCGAGAGATTATCGGTCGAGAAGCGCCCAACGTCAACCTGCCCATTCTGACAGTCGCCCACCGCAACGCCGTCGTAAAAGACGGCAGTGTGCTGCGCTCCCATTCCTCTTATCGAGACACTCTTCAGCCCGCCGATGCCGCCGTAGTCCTTTATCGTAACGCCGCTGAGGTGCTTCAGCGCCTCGCCTACGTTTGTGGCCCCTATGCGCTTAATATCATCGGCCGAGAGCCTCTGCACGGGGGCGCTGCTCTCGACACTGCCCACCCGCCGACTGCTCACTATGAGCGTGTCGAGCCTGCGCACGCTGTCGTTGCTCTGTGCAAAAATATTGCTCAGAGGCAGGGCTGTCGCAAAAAGTACCGCATAGCACGCTTTTATAATGCAATGTGCCGGCATCAGTGAAAATATTGAATAAAACAATGACCCGTACCTCTCCTCGAAGGCAAAATGGACAATTGACTCGTCTTGCAGGTCTTCTGACTTACTCTACCCCGTACCTCCTTCCCGTTCGCATTGCAAACAGTGGTTTTTTAGATTGGTCGAGGCTCATTATTAAGAGCTTACAGCAGCGGGACTGTACAGGACTTTCACCTGTTTCCCTTTTAATCCGCACCCCCAAAGGAGGCTTTCCTGCGGAACAAGACGCTGCGAAGATACGCATTTTTTCTAAAAAACAATAGAGTGGGCATATAAAATTTAAAAACTTTATAATATGTGCCCTCATTGCTTTTAATGGATAAAAAAACTCTTTTTAGGGAAAATCCTACCGTCGTATAGGGAAAAAGATATTGATGCGCACATTTTTCCATATTACCTTTGCAGTGGAACAAATAAAAAAACATATAATTATGAAAAATTTAAGAAATTTTATGATTCTGATGCTGATGCTTGCACTCGGAGCATCGTCGGTTAATGCGCAAGATTGGGCTGGTAGTGTCGAGCGTGTCGAGTATCGTGGAGGCGACAGAGATTATCGCGAGATTAGGCCTATGCGAGGCAGTGATTTTCAGAAATTCCTCAGATACGTAAAGGATACCTCTTTCGACAAGAATAAGCTGCAATTGATAGAGATTGCCACTTTCGGCTCCTATTTCTCGTCGGAGCAGTGCTACGAGATTCTGTCGCTCTTTTCGTTCAGTGATAAAAAATTAGAGGTGCTGAGGATAATTGAACCCGTGCTTCTGGATTTTCGCAAAGCCGAGGAGATTATATCCTCTTTCAGTTTCTCGTCCGAGCGCGAGAAGGCTGCTGCTATTTTGCTGCACGGCAGGCGTCGATAAATATTTAGAAGCTGTTTAAATAGCACCCTTAAAACAATCGTAAACCGAAATGACAAGCTGGGCCTCCGACCGAGTGAGCGCATTTTCTTGCCTCACGAGCAAAGGAGGCCCTGCGACAATTTCTTTAGGTGCAGGTTTTTTTGCTTACTTTTTTTTCGAAAAAAAGTAAGTCCCAAAGTATAAAGTGAAAGAGAGAATAGCCGCAGAAATATTCCGTGAGGGTGATAAATAGAATTATCTCGACCACACCTTTTTGCTACTGAGCTGTTTTTTGTGCGAGTTTAAAAAAGCGTTATTACTGCTCCTCTTTCGACAAAGAGGAGCTGGCGCGCAGCGTCTGAGGAGTTCGATTGTGCATAAAAAAATAATGTTGTTTGCAGTTTTTTAACTCCTCACC
>JAFQVS010000014.1 GCA_017407905.1 Bacteroidaceae bacterium
AGCGCGCGGGATGCGAATGGCAAGCATTGTCAACGCCCTGCGGTTAAACATACCTCGCACTTTTTCCTTAAAACAATCGTACCTACATTGACTTTCTTTTTTATGGTGCAATAAATTAAAAATAACCTTTTGCACGTATTATGTGCGGCTGTTCTTGAAAGTGAGAAATAACAAATTTATTCCATCCACAGTAAATTTCTACTGAGCCATAATATTGTTTTTTAATGCACAATCGAACTCCTCAGACGCTACGCGCCAGCTCCTCTTTGTCGAAAGAGGAGCAGAAATAACGCCTTTTTGCTCGCGCCGCCGCTGTTGTCGGCAACGTGAATTTACTGAATAGAATACAACGAATAACAAAAGAGGCCAACCTTTTTTTCGGTCGGCCTCTTTTTGTGTTATTGCTTCTCAATCTCCTCCTCTATAAGGTGAATTTTCTTTAGGATTATCTGCGCATCGTCTTTCAGTTTCTCCATCCTCTGACGCATTACATCCACAAGGCTCTCGCCCTTTTTGTTCGATGTGCTCAGGAAGCCGAGGTTATTCTCGTAGGTCTGAATCTCGGTTTTTAGATTCTCGTACTGACGGATGAGGCGCTCGCGCTCGCGGGTGAGGCTGTTGCCGCCCTTTGCAATGTTGTTGCGGAAGTCGGCCAGCTTGCGTGCGTTGGCGTTGACGTGCAGACGTTCATAGACGGCGTTTATTGCGCTCTTATACTCCTTGTAGAGCTTGTCTTTCTCTTTAAAGGGTACAAAGCCGATGCTGTTCCACTCGGCGGTGAGGGCGTTGAGGCTCTTTATCTGCTCGTCCTCGGGCAGTGTCTCGTCTATGGCCTTTATCTTGGCAATTACCTCGCGCTTGCTCTTGAGGTTCTCTTGCTCGACGCTGCGCTGCGAGGATGTTGCCTTGTTGCGACGCTCGAAAAATTCGTCGCAGGCGCTGACGAAGCGTTTCCACAGTGCGTCGGAGTATTTTTGTGTTACGGGGCCAATCTCTTTCCACTCTTTTTGCAGCTTGGTCAGTTTGTCGGCAGTCTCTTTCCACTCTTCGCTCTCTTTGAGTGCCTCGGCCTGCTCGCACAGCGCGCGCTTCTTTTCGAGGTTCTCGGCAAGGGTCGATTTTACGCTCTTGAAAAATTCGCTCTTGCAACGGAAAAACTCGTCGCAGGCAAAGCGGAAGCGCTCGAAAATCTTCAGATTCATCTTCTGTGGTGCGAACCCAATCTCTTTCCAGCGTGCCTGCATTTCGAGTACTTTTTGTGTGGCGTTGTTCCACATTTGATAGCTTGTAAACTCGTCGAGGTTCATTGCTTCAATCTCCTCGCAGATGGCTGTCTTTTGCTCAAGATTGATGCGCTCGCGCTCTTTCTTGCTCTCGAAATGCTCTTGGTGGCGACGGTTCACTGTTGTCGATGCTGTCTTGAAGCGCGTCCACACCTCCTCGCGCAGCTCGGGGGCAACGGGGCCTGCCTCGCGGAATTCGTTGTGCAGCTGTTGCAGCTGACGGAATGCGCCGACAATGTCCTCGTCGTTGATGAGTGCCTCGGCCTGCTCGCACAGACGGGTCTTTATTTCGAGGTTCTTCTTAAAGTCGTACTCGCGAAATTCGTGGTTCAGTTTAAGCACGTCGTAGAATTGCTCGACATACTGCTGATACTGCTTCCACAGAGGGGTTACCTTGTCTTGTGGTATCTTTTTTACCTCTTTCCAGCGTGTCTGTATTGCGCGAAATTCGTTTACCTCGGGGGTGCCTTGCTCAGCCTTCTCGACGAGCTGCTTGAGGCTTTCGAGCATTGCTAATTTTGCCTCGTAGTTGGCCTGCATCTCCTCTTCTTGCTCTTTGAGCCAAGCGCTGCGCTTCTCTTTAATGAGGTTCATTGCAGCCTTGAAAGGTTCTTCGAGTGTGTCGGGCCGGGGAATGTAGAGGTTCTCCTCGCCGTCCTCGGCTACAAATGCTTTGCGCTCGGCGTCAATCTCGGCGGTGCGCAGCTTGTAGAATTGTACCTTCAGAGCTTCGGCCTCGGCACGGCAGTTGAGTGCGTCGTCGCCCTCGGCTATTGCCTGCAAGCGCTCGATTATCTCCTGACGTGTGGCCGGTTTTGAGCCTGTGTTTGCACTGTTCTCGTCGTCTGCGACAAGAATCTCTTCTGTTGTCTCCTCAACAGGTTGTTCGTGGCTCAACTCGGTCGTAGCGGCATTGGCAGCCTGTTCAGGGGTGTTCGTGATACTTTGCTCTTGGAGCTCGGTATCAGGTTTCAATGTTTCACTCATCTGCTTAATTTTTTTGTTGTTATGTGTGCAAAAATATCACACCGCACAAGTCGGACGGTAGCTGTCGGCTTGTGTGGGTGGATAGCATCAATCGTGCGAATATAAGAATAAGTTTCGGATTATGATGCTTTTGCCGATAAAACTTTTTAATTTTTTTCTTCTCGCCCCTACCTTCGGGGCGCTTTCTTATGACCGAATTTTGGAAAAAATCATACAGAATAACCTTTTTTATATTTATAGAGTTTTACAATTGCTTATTATTCGTTAATTTTGCGGTGTCTAAAAATATTAAATTATGTAATTGGGTGCCCCGACAATATTTTATCGGCGTCGGCGGTTGCCTTTACAAAAAAAACGTCGTAAAATGGCCTATCTTGCCTAATTTTGCGTGTTAGACCTTTGCACAAACCTTAAAGTTAAATATATGAAAAGATTTCTACTTTCAATTTTCTCTCTTGTGATAGCTCTTTCGGTGTTTGCCGATACCTACACACACAAGTTTGCAAATGGAGATTTAAAGACCGAGGCCGGCACGGTTGTTCTGAGCGGCTACGAGTGGAGTGCTTCGGCGGCCAATCTTATCAATTGGAATTCCAATGGTAAGGGAGTGCAGTTGGGCTCTAAGGCCTCGCCTTGTACGTCGTACACACTCAGCAGCACGGCATTCTCGGAGTTTAAGATTAAGAGCGTTACCGTCAACAGCAGTATCGCAAGCTCGGGCGATGCGAAGCTCACAATAAAGGTGGGCGATAAAAGCTCCGAGGCTTTTGAGCTTACAACCTCGGACGCCCCTTATACCTTCGACTGCGACGGTGCTTCGGGCGAGATTGCAATTAGCTGGACCGCCTCGCAGCGTGCCTATTATGTGTCGCAGATTACAATCGAGCTACTCTCGACCGACGTTCCCGCCCCTCTGTTTATAACCCCCGAGGGCGTTTATGCCGACGAGATTATGGTAATTGCACGCACCGACGTACAGACCGACGTCATCTACTACACAATCGACGGTACAACCCCCAGCTACGAGGATTACACCAACGACACGGGTACCACAAAGAGCAGTCGCACATACGAGATTAACGAGAAACTCAAGGCCTCTGCAACAATAAAAGCGATGGCCGTACGCACCGACGGCGAGGCTACCTATTTTAGCAAAGTGGTCGAGGCACATTATATCGTGTCGCCCACAGTGCCCTATCAGCAGGCTACCGAGGTAGTCTCGGGCAGTAAATACGCAATCCTTGCAGCCGACACAGTGGCAATGCCCGTTGCTCTTGGTAAGGGGTACGATTATCTTGCGGTCGATACAGTTGTTGCGCACGAGAAATATATCGAGACAGTCGAATATTTCGGCTTTACTTTCGAGGCCGCCGAGGGTGGTTACACCATAAAAGACGCCGAGGGGCGCTACCTTTATATGAGCGGCAACTACAACAATTTCAATGTATCGGCCACAATGCCCTCCGAGGGCGCCGTGTGGAGCGTTGCAATTGCCGAGGATGGCACAGCCGCAATAAAGAACGTGGCAAAGGATAAGACCATCTACTACTCGCAGCAGTATCGCAGCTACGGATGCTACGCAGCCGACAAGGTAACATCATCAATGATTCAGCCCAAGCTCTATTTGCAGCGCGAATATCCCAAGACTACAATCGACCCCGCCGAGAACACAGTGATGAAAGTGTTCCAGACAATTACCATTAGCTGTCCCAATGGCATAAAAGCCGCCGACGACCTAAAAGTTGAAATATCGGGCTTCGGCGTTACGCTCTCTTGCACGCAGATTGACGAAAATACCATCCGCCTGAGCACCGCCGAGCCTTTCACAACAACTGACAACTCAAATATAATGGTATATTTCACCGGCGACATTTTCTTGGAGCCCAACGGAATGTGCATCCCGATGAAATTCAACCATTCGCGCCTTATGTACGAGGTTCTGGGCAATGCAGCTCCTGCAAAAATTACAAACATAACCCCCGCAAGCGGTGCGACAGTCGAGGAGCTCTCTTATATACTCTTCGAGTTTGACAACTACGTTGGCATAGACACAAACAGCGACGAGGCTCATCAGCCCAAGCTGCACGCCGAGGGCAGCAGCGAGCTCATAGCCGTTGAATATACAACCGACAACAAGGCCGGCACAGGAAAAGTGGGCCACTACGAGGGCGCCCTCAGAGTATCGGAGCCCATCGTTGCCAACGGCACATACATTCTTGAGATTCCCACAGGATACTTTATCGACCGCAACGGCAATCAGGTAGAGGGCGTAACGCTCAAATATACCGTTAAGAACGACGGTACGGGCATTGCCGGTGTCGAGGCTCAGGGCGGCGCTTGCACCGTCTATTCGCTCTCGGGCGTTAAACTCCTTGAGGCGGCCGATGCTGCACGCCTCGGCGAGCTTCCCGCAGGCATTTATATCGTAAACGGAACAAAGGTGATTGTTAAATAACAGCGCCTCGAATGTGGCTACACAAAATAGTGCCGCTTGAGAATCCTCTCAAGCGGCACTATTTATGTGGCTTTTATGCTGTGTCGAATTATTTATAGCCGAGCAAAAATCGAACAATAATCATTGCTTTCCGGCGGCAGCATCCTTTATCTTTTGTATGAAGCTGTAGGCATTCTTATCGGCGCCTATCACCTGTCCCACGCAGTTACCCTCGGCATCGACAATAAGATAGGAGGGATATATGCCGACATTATATTTTTGTGCAATCTCGATGCCCTCGCCCTCTTCGACGTCTCTCATTATGCTGATGAAATTGTTGTTTATATAGTTACCCACCTTCTCTTGCGGAAAGATGTCCTTCTTCATCATACGGCAGGGGCCGCAGCTCTTTGTGTGGCATTCTATAAACACTAATTTACTCTCGGCCTTAGCCCTCTCCAATGCCTCGGGCAGTGTAATGTCGTGGAAGATAGTGCCTTTGTTCTCTTGTGCCTTTGCGGGCTCCTCGCTTGTAATCGTCTCTTGCGGCGCTGCTGCCGTGCTTTGCTGCTGTTTATCTCCCGAGCACGAACAGATGGCCATTGCTGCCAAAAGACAGATTGTCAATCTCTTTTTCATCTTTTTTATTTATTTAATGTTTGTGATATTATTCTGCGTATCTCGTTGTTGTCCGAGGGTGCGTAGGCTGTTACGATTTTTCCCTCTTGGTCTATTATTATGTAGCGCGGAACGCCCGATATATGGTAGGCTGTCTCGAAGGGCGACTGCTCGTCGCAGTCGGGGTACAGATTGGTCATCTGCTGCATTTTGCGCCTTTCGATTGTGGCCATCCACGCTTTTCGGGCCTTACGGCGGTCTATTGACACGGTAATAAATTCTACCTCTTTATTCTCTTTATACTCGCTGCTAAGCTCCATAAATTGTGGCATATGGGCGATACAACTGCTGCACCACGTTGCCCACACGTCGATAACAAGCACTTTGCCGCGATACTGCGACAGTGTGTAGCTCTTTCCCGCAACGTCCCAAAGAGAGGCGTCGGGCGCCTCTGCGCCGGGCATTATGCCCTTATAGCTGTCGTACAGCGATAAAATACGCTGTTTCAAGGGGCTGTCGGCTACGTTCTGCTCTATTAGCGGGCGTATGCCGTAAAGCTCCTCGGTGCATCCGCTGTTGCGAAATGGGAACAGCAGTTTGCGCATATAAGCCTCGTGTAGCGGGGCATTTGTGCTGCTAAAGACGGTGCGCAGTTTCTCGTAGTCGCACTCGCCGATGGCTTTTGCCTTGTAGAATACGGTTATTGTGAGGCCGTCGCGTGCCTGCTCGAATGTGGCACCGCGTTTCATTGCGTCGAGCGTCATATAGTAGTCGGCGAAGCGGGCAGTGTCGCGCGCCACCATAAAGGCCTCCACTGTGCCGTCGTCCAGCGCAAGGCTTTTTGTGTGGGCCGCCAGCTGTGTAATGTCGCTATTCTTGCCGCGGCACTCGAAGATATATTCGCCGCTGCTCCACACATAATGGCACAGATTCTTTGTGTGCAGAGCCTCGTCGCCGCTGCCTATTGCCTGCTCGATGCTGTCGTACAGCGCTATAATCTCCTGTGCCGATTGTGGCGTTCTTCCGCTCCACAGCGCATCGACCTCGGGAGGGGTGCTGCACGCTGCGTGTAAAAATGCTGTCGCAATTGCTACTATGGGAATTACTCTGTGTCTCATTTTTTGTATCCGTATGAGATGTTTACAAGGTCAACGCCGTGCTGTTTTTTCATAAACTCGACCACAATGTCGCGCTTTTGGTGTATCATAGGGTAGAGGGCCTGCGGATAGCGCTCCTCGAACTGCTCGGGGGTGAGCCACATTATGTTTTTTATGTATGTGGTATAGAGGTTATAGTTGGGATTGTTCTTTTCCCAATAGGATGTGCCCGTAAAGTAATAATCGACCCACACTTGTTTCTTTTGTCCTGTGCCGAAATTGTCGTTAATCATATCGACAAAGCCTAATTTGTATTTGTAATTCGGGGCCGAGGGGTTTTTTATGTCCATCGTGTCTTTGAAGTTAAAACCTTCCCAAAATTCATCGGGCGAGAGTAGCTCGCCTTTGCTGTCGAGGTTCTTTATAAGCTCAATGATGAGCATACAGCGTTGTTGCTTCAGTGCATAGTCGGTGTTGCTGCTGTTCATCATCTCTTCGGTGAAACTTATTGCCCAGCAGTCGAATGTGCCTTTCATCAGCATTATGCGGGGGTCGGTGTCGGTGCCCACTGAGTTATCTACGCTGTCGTCGTCGCCAAGATTGCGTGGCTCGGTGCGCAGATTGTCTATCATATATATTTTCACGGGGAAGGTGGAGTTGGCAAATTCTTTTCCTATGTTCGGGAAAATTCCATCGCAGAAATAATCGACATAATAGGGTAGTTGTTCCTCGGGTAGATTCCACGCCGGGGCGTCGCGTTGTTCCTCGGGACCGGCAACGTAAATTGGGCCTGTTCCGGTTGATACCCACTCGCGGTTAAGGTCGGCCTCGGTTACGTCTTTGTAGAGTAGATATACGCCATACTCGTTTTTTACCTCGTTGATGATGCTGTCGTATCGGCTGTCGCCTTGCGGGAAGCCTCCGCGTATGGGCGAGTAGTTGCCCGAGGGGGTTATTGTCTCCTCGCTGTCGCGGCAGGCTGTGAATATTGCAAGGCCTGCAAGCATTATTGTTGTGAATTTTATTATGCCTCTCATATTGTCTCTCCTTTATTGTTCGTTTGTGGTTGTGTTAATGGGCTTGCGCTCCTCGGGCAGAGGGTTTTGTTTGAGCTTGCCGTTCTTCTCTAATGCTTCGTTGGGGATGGGGATTGTGTACATAAGGTCGCACTCCTCTAAGCGGTAGGTGCTTGTGCTGCTCTCGCTGTCGTGCCACGTGTGTGTTATTGCGGGCATTCCCCAGCGGCGCAGGTCGAACCAACGTTGTCCCTCGAAGCATAGCTCGCGGCGACGCTCGTCGCGCACAAATTCAATGAGCTCCTCTTGTGTGTCGAACGTCTCCTCCTCGAAGTCTTCGGGGTCGAAGCGATACTCGCGCAGGGTGTTCACGGCATCGGTAGCCTCCTGCGTGCTGCCCATCATTGCGCAGGCCTCGGCATAGTTAAGATAGGCCTCGGATAGTCGCAGACTGCGTCCAAACTCGCCTGTCGCTGTCTTTGTGATGTAATAGTCGCGTGTTACTTTGTATTTGTCGGTGATGGCCTTTGAGGTGATATTTACCTTGCCGAATGCAAGATACATTGTCTCGTCGGTAAGGCCTTTGGACGACTCTACAATGTAGCGGCTCAGACGAAGGTCGTAATCGACAAAGGTCTCGATGAGCTCTTGCGAGGCCTCGAAATAAGAGTGCATAATGTTGCCGCTTACCGAGTTTTGTGTTGTGGAGTACTCTGTTACCCATCCGAACATATCGTTTATGCCGCCGTAGGGCCATATTGTCTCGGGCGAAGAGTATGAGCCGTACGATAGGTAGTTGCGTACGGTGCGGTCGTCGGCGGTAGTGGTCAGAGGCACGCTGTTAAGGTCGTGCAGAGCAAAATTTTTGTTGTTCATCACCTGCTGTGCATAGTATGCTGCCTTTTCCCAATTCTCCATATATAAATAGGTTCGAGAGAGCAGCAGTTGTACCATTGGCAGGCTGGTGCGATAATTGGGCTTCCATTGGTCGGCTACGGGTAGCGACAGATAGGTTGCCTCGGCTGCGTGAAGGTCGCTCAGTATCTGTGTATATACCTCGCCGACGGTTTTTCGTGCCAGATAATCGTCGCTCTCTTCGATGGCGCTCTTTAGCTTCAGTGGCACGCCAAGCGAGTCGGGGGCATAGTTGTAGGGCATTCCGAAGAGGTTTACAAGGTTCAGATAATAGAATCCGCGCAGGGCGTAGGCCTGTGCCTCGACACGGGCTATATTCTCGGGCGTGTCGTTTACCTCGGGCAGATAGTCGAGCACGGCATTTGCACCCAAAATAAGCTCATAGTAGCTTTTGTATATGTTGGTCTTTCTTTCGTTGGCATTATCCATTATCTCGAACATATTGGGTTGCCACGTGAAGGCCGCCGTGTATCTGTTGGCATCGAATCCATCGTTTGGCATCTGGTATGAGGATGCCTGAATATCATCGTCGAGTAGGTTAATGAATGCATTAAACTCGCTGAGGTCGTTGCGCAGATAGGCCTCGCCCAAGAGTAGCTCGTTGAGTGATACGGCATCTTTTGGTACAAATTCGCTCTTGGAATTAGGCTCCAGAAAATCGTTGCACGCTGTCATTGCCAAGAGTGCGGCTGCTGCTAATATTTTGTCTCGTAGTTTCATAATCGTTGATAATTTAGAATCCTAAACTTAATCCCATTGAATAGACGCGCGGTTGCAGGGTGTTGCCAAGCTCGGGGTCGTAGCCGCGCCATTTGTCGCTCGCAATTACGAAGAGGTTGTTCACGTTGGCACTCACTTGTATGCGCGACATTCCAATCTTTTGGCACAGCTTGCGCGGTACATTGTACGAGAGTGATATTTGTGTACAACGCAGGAACGAGGCGTCGGCAACGCGTACGTCCGATTGTGCCCACATCGAGTAGATGTTGTCGTATAGTCCGTTGGGCAGATTAAGGTTGTAAAGGTCGCGTACCGATGTGTATAGTGCCGGGATATTTGTGTGGGCCTCGTCGCCGGGCTGTTTCCAGCGGTCGTTGAGCTCCTTCGAGAGGTTGCTGAATATGTCGGGCATCTTGCCGCCTGTAAAGGTCGAGTAGGGGTTGGGCAGACGTTTCTTTGCGCCCAGCATCAGTGCAAAATCGGCTCCGAAATTAAAATCTTTCCAGCGCACACGGGTGTTGAATCCTCCTGTAAAGTAGGGCTCGCTTTGTCCCGAATATACGAGGAATGTGGTGGGGTCGAGTGTGGGGTCGCCGTCAACGGCGTCGTATGTGGCGTGCTCGAATGTGGGGTAGCCATTGGTGCCGTTGAGGCCTGTGAATTTATATGACCAGAAGGCTGTCAGCGGGTAGCCGTTCTTTAGCGGACGGTCGTGATTGCCGTTGAGAAAATCGGTGTGTGTCAGCTCGTCGGCGCGGGCTGTGCGGTCATCGTCCTTCGACTTGTTCCAGTTTTTGCTTGCATTAAGGCCTATTGTCCACGCAAAGTCGTTGGTGCGGAAGGGGGTGAAATTCATTGTAACCTCAACGCCGTGGTTGGTGATTATTGCACCGTTCAAAGGCAGCGAAGCTATTCCATACTCCTGCGCAAGGTCTTGACGGATAATGGCGTGCGAGCGTCGGCCGTAGTATTCGAGGTTCATTGTCATACCAAAGAGTGCAAGGTCGAGGCCTAAATTCCACGTCTTTGTGCGCTCCCATTTTAATTGGGGGTTGGCGAGGCTCGAAATTGTCAGATAATATTCGCCGTAGCTTTCGAGCAGGCCTTGATACTGAACAATCATCTCGGGGCTTATGCTGTTGACTACATTACCTTGAATACCGTATGTGGCACGCAGATTGGCTTGGTCGAGCCACGGGATATAATCCTCGACGAATTGCTCTTGCGCTATTTTCCACGATGCTCCGAACGACCACGTGGGGTCGAATTGTTTGTTGGTGTCCTGTCCGAAACGGTTCGAGGCGTCCGAGCGCACATTGACGTTTACAACGTAGCGGTTCTTGTGCGAGTAGGCCACGGTGGCAAAGAACGACATATAGTTTGTTACGGTCGAGGTCTTGCTCCAGCCGCCGTTGTATAGCTGTGTCAGCGGGCCCCAGCCAATGTTTACATCGGTGCCGATGGGCCTGAAATCCTCGGGCAGTGTGGGTGATACGATAATCTCGCCGCGCTCGGGCACGTAGCCATAGACGACGTTCCCCTCGCTCTCGCCTTCGCTCGAACGTATCTCCATTCCGAGCATTGCGTTCAGACGGTGGCTCTCGTTAAACTCTTTGCTGAACGAGAGACGATGCGAGGTGCTGTACGACAGTGTCTGCGAGTTTGATTGGTTTAGCACGCCTCCAAAGGGCAGAAGCGCTGCATTGTATTTGTCGCTGCCTGCCTGTTCGCTGCCATAGGGATAGCCGCGATAGAGTTGCTCGACCTGCGCGGTGCGTTCGCCTGCAAAGCTCTCGCTCTTGTTGGTGCTGAGCGAGATGCTGGCGGTTGCATTGTATGTGAGCCAGCTCAGCAGCTTGTACGATACGTTGGCCGAGGCGTTGAACATTGTTCCGCGGTTCTTCGAGTAGCTGTTGTCCATTTCGTTGAAAATGTTGTAGCTGTATTGGTTGTTGTCGCCAAGCAGCGCGTTATATTGGTAGCGGTAGTATTTCGAGTAGAATGCGCGGCTGCCGTCGAGCTCGTAGGCGGGGATTGCGCGGCTTGTGTTCATTGCATAGCTGTAAGGGTTGACGCCTGCGCCGTAGCCGTCGGAGTTGCGCACGCTTCCGTTAAGCTGCACGTTTATGGTCAGACGGTCGTTGACGTTGCTGTTTATGCTCAAGCGGGTGGTTATCTGGTCATTCTCGTTGCCAATTTCGTAGCCCTTGTTGTCCGAGTAGCCTACCGAGGCATTGTAGGTGTATTTGTCGGTTCCGCCCGAGACGCTCAGATTATGATTCTGGCTCACCGAGTTGCGGGTAAGCAGGTCGAACCAATCGGTATTCACCGTTTCGAGCCTTTGCAGATAGGTCGAGAATTGCTCCTCGCTTATCATACGCTTGTTGAACATTGCCATAAGACCCTCGTAGGTGTAAATCTGAGGCAGCGGCACGCTCTGATAGCGCACGCCCGCCTCGTAGGCCTCTTTGCTGAATTGTATGCGCTCGTATGAGTTCATAAAATCGTAAATCTCGTACGAGGGCTGCTCGCGCACCGACAGATTGGCCGAGTAGTTTACGCTGATGCGTCCCGGTGTTCCTTTCTTTGTGGTGATTACAATTACTCCGTTCGAGGCCTTTGAACCGTATATTGCCGTTGCCGAGGCATCCTTCAGTACGGTGATATTTTCAATATCCTGCGGGTTGAGCCAAGAAATCTGATTTCCTATAAGCTCGCGCATATCCGAGGTTATCGACGAGCTCATATCAATGCTTATGGGGTCTTCCTGAATTACACCATCGACCACCCATAGAGGATCGCTGTTGCCGAGTATGGTAGATGTTCCGCGGATTGTAATCTTGGGCGATGCTCCCACGCGTGCCGAGGTGTTTATCACGCTCATACCGGCAATTTTTCCTTGCAGCATCTGGTCGATGCTCTGATAGGCGGGCATCATAATATCGTCGGCCTTTACCGTGGTAAATGCGCCGACCATATCTTTTCGGGGCAGTTTGTTGTAACCATCCTCGACGATTGTTACCTCGCTGAGCATTGCGTCGTCGCTGTTGAGCTGAATCCTAAGATGCTCCTTTACGGTGTTTGCGGTGAGTTTTATTCGACGTGTTTTTGTGCCGACGAAGCTCACGACAAGCTCGCCCTCTCCCCCGCCGATGTTAACCTCAATTTTAAAATCACCGTTAATGTTGGTGCTTGTGCCGCGCACCATTTTCTTCCCGTTCATAATTGCGACGCTTGCACCCGGCAGAGGCTGCCCAAAGTCATCGACGACGGTTCCCGAAATTGCTGTACCACTCTGTGCATACATTGCGGTAGCACACAGAAGACACAATATTAAAGATAAAATATTAAGTGTCGTTTGTTTAGTACTCATAGCTGCTTTGCTTTATTTTGTAACTGTTTTGTTTAGATTGCTAAAATAGTGTAAAAATTTCTTTTATGCTAATAAACCTGCGAAAAACAATCTTAAAATCTCAGTTTTAACACAAATTTAAAATGTTAAGCAATGTTAAAATGTATAAAAAGAACTTTTGTGTTCTTGGAAATTACAATTTGTAATTGACAGACGAATTATAAACCCTTAAAACCTCTTTTAATTAAGAAACAGACAGTACAAACGAGCACGCTACCGAAAGTAATGTTACCTGAAATTGGGTGTCGCAGAGGGTTGAAACATCTGTTCCTTTCTTCCGGACGGCTACAGGAGGAGACGAGGCTGCTTGCGCGTTTACCGATTCTTGGGTCGGACGTATGCTCCGCGACTGCGGATTGCCCGTTCGCCCCGTTGCCGAGTAAAAAGCAATACAAACAAATACAGCGCTGCTACAAAATCACTTTGTAGCAGCGCTGTATTTGTTTATGCCCTTTTTGTGTCAGAGTTTAATGTCGATGCTCACAGGGAATACATAGCTAAAATCGCCTCGGCTGTTCATCGTGCGGTGCAGATTGGCAATTGTGCGTTTAACCTTTTTGTTGAACACCTTTTTGCCGTTATATATCACTGTTACCTTTTTGTCGAGGTTCAGCATTTTGTCGTTCAGATGGATGGTGATGTGCGAGTAGTCGCAATGGTCGATGAAGATAGTGTTCCCCTCGATGCGTGCAACGACGCTTTTCTCGTGTCCCAGCTCCTCGCTCGGTGCCGAGAGCCAATAGAAATGTTCGCGCACAACCTCCTCTTGGCGCCATACAATTTTTGTGGGGTAGGGGTTGCGTCTGTACTGCGCCATCCAGCCTATGGCGTCGCTGTCGGCAAGTTCCATCCAATGGCCTTTGCCCTCGATGATGTTCGTGCTGTGAATATATCCCTCTGGGTCGGCCTTTTGCAGCGAATCCATCAGCGCCCCCTTCTCCCGGGCAAGAGTGTTGCGGTTGTAGGCGCTGTCGTGCTCTCCCATCCATATCATAAAGGGAAGATTGCGCAGATTCACCTGCGAGGCATTGCCCGGATGACCGGCCATCATCGAGGCTGCGGCCCATTTGTCGGCCATACGAGGGGCCATACGCCACACGCCGTCGCCTCCGGCCGAGTAGCCCAAAAGATACACCTTGTTGGGGTTAACCCCCTCGAACACAACAGCCGATTGTATCAGCTTCTCGAAAAGCTCATCGAGCCCCTGCTTGTGCCACAGGTCCCACGTGTTCCACGGTGCGCGGGGTGCCACATAAAGGCCTTCGGCGGGCGAATATAGGTAAATTTGATTGCTCCACTGCTCGTCGTTCACCTCTTTGGGGGCGCCGCCTCCGCCGTGCAACGAAATATACATACTGCGTCCGTCGGCGGGCATTCGTCCAAAGTCGCGACAGGCGCAGGCAAGGCGCAGCGTGTCGTGTGTGAGTGTCAGCTTCTGCCACTCGCCTTGCAGACGCCGTGCGGTGCTCTCGACCCACAGAGAATCTACCAATATTGTGGCTCTTTGGCACTGCTCTTTTGTGAGTTTTTTCTTGGCAAAGGCCTTGCTCTCAAGGCTTTCGGATGGTTTTTTTATCCACTTTTCAAATTCGCTTATTTGCGCTGTTGCTGTGTGAGCCGCAAAAAGCACAATTACGGCCAATGTAAAAAATCTTCTCATTGTTTTCCTCTTTTTATAGGATGATGTTGCTTAACAGCATTGATATTCCCATATAGAATGTCATTCCGCTTAAGTCGTTCATAATCTGAATGAACGGGCCCGTTGCGTGGGCCGGGTTAATGTTCATACGGTCGAGCACAAGGGGGACGAGCGTGCCAAAAGACGATGCAAACATTATTACCACAAAAAGGCTCAAGGGTACCGATAGTGTTACAATGTCTGTGGCATCGTACATAAATATGTTGTAAACATATATCAGCAGCGAGAGGATTGTGGCGTTTATCAGCGCAACAACCGACTCTTTTAGAATGTGGCGGAAAATGTGCCTCGTGTCGAGGGTGTTGTTGGCAAGGCCCTGCACGGCAATGGCAGACGACTGTACGCCCACGTTACCGCCCATTCCCGCGAGCAGCGGGATGAAGAGTGCCATCTCGGGGTGGGCGCCCAGCGTCGTGTCGAAGAGGCCGAGCAGCATCGAGGAGAATATTCCTCCAATCATTCCAATAACCAGCCACGGCAGACGAGCCTTTGTTTGATAAAATACCGAGTCGTCGCTCTCGACGTCCTGCATAAGACCGGCTCCCAACTGTTGGTCGTGCTCGCTCTGTTCGCGCACCTCGTCCATTACGTCATCGACGGTAATCTGTCCCACAAGGCGGTTTATTTTATCGACGACGGGAATTGCCACAAGGTTATATTTCTCAATCAGCGGTGCCACCTCTTCGATGGGTGTGTCAACGTCGATGCTTATCACGTCGGTGTTCATCACGTGCTTTACCTTTGACACCGAGGGGCTTGTAATCATCTTCGTCAGCGGGAAGAGGCCCAGCAGACGCTCGTCGTCATCGACAACGTAAATGTAGTAAATCTCGTCAAGCTCCTCGGCCTGACGGCGCATCTCCTTGAGGCACTCGGGCATACTCCAATTTTCGTTCACAACCACCATTTCGGTGCCCATAATACCACCGGCGGTGTCCTCGTCGTATTGCAGAAGATCGACAATGTCGCCCGCCTGCTCAATATCCTTGATGTGCGATAAGACCTCCTCTTGCTTGTCCTCGTCCATATCACGGATAATCTCGACGGCGTCGTCAGTGTCCATATAATTGACGAAGCGCTTGGCAATTGCCTCGGAGGGGAGCTCTTCGAGCAGCTCGTTACGCAGGTCTTCGTCCATCTCAATGAGGGCGTCGGCTGCTTTTTCGTTGTCTAACTGTCGGTACAGGAAACGCGCCTCCTCAATGTCGAGCTCGCTGCATATCTCGGCAATATCGGCGGGGTGCAGCTTCGAGAGGCTCTCTTGCAACAGCACAGAGTCTTTGTTCTCGATGAGTATTTTCAGGGTGTCGATAAACTCTTTTGTCATTGTCCTGTGGCTTTTAGGGGCTTCTTACAATTCTTGTTCAACCTTTTGTGTCAGGCCTATAAACTCCTCGATGGATAGCTGCTCGGGGCGCTTGTCGAGGATGGGGTCGATGAGCAGGGGCGAGTCTTTGCCCACAATCTGTTGTATGGAGTTACGCAGTTTTTTTCGTCGCTGGTTGAATGTGCCCTTTACAATCTGCTTAAAGAGTGCCTCGTCGCAGGGGAGGGTGGTGCGGCTGTTGCGCTTCATAAGCACAACGGCGCTTTTTACCTTAGGCGGTGGCGAAAATACCGTCTCGGGCACGGTGAAGAGGTACTCGACGTCGTACCATAGTTGCACAAGGATGCTCAGAATGCCGTAGTCTTTCTTGCCGGGCGAGGCTGCCAAACGCTCGCCCACCTCTTTCTGAATCATTCCGCTGCAATAGGGGATAAACTCCTTGTTGTCGAGCATCTTAAAGAATATCTGGCTCGATATATTGTAGGGGTAGTTGCCTATGAGCATAAAGGGCTCTCCGCCGAATATGCGGTCGAGGTGCATTTTCAGAAAATCGTCGGGGATGATGTTATCCTCGCCCAGCGTGGGCATATTCCTGCGCAGATAATCGACCGACTCCTCGTCAATCTCGACAACCTTCAGCCGACGCTCCTTCTTAAGCAGAAACTGTGTGAGCACGCCCATTCCGGGACCCACCTCAAGCACGGGTACTCCGGGGCAAATATCCACTGTGTCGGCAATTTTCATTGCAACGTCAAGGTCGGTCAGAAAATGCTGTCCCAATCTCTTCTTTGCTTTTACGGCTTTCATCGTTGTTGCTGCTTTTGGCGGTTAATGTAATTATTTCTTAAAAAAAAGTCAAATACTCCTTAAAAAAATGGAGAAATTTTAAGAAACTGCTATCTTTGCAAACGGCTAACCTTAGCCGCGGCTCTGCTCGCCCTCGGGCAGAGGGTCGGTTGCAAAGGTAACCAAAACTCTCAAATCTGATTAGAAACTTGTGAAAAAGATTTTAAATATTCTTATAAAAACAGGCCTGCCGCTGCTCTTGGGCGCAGTAATCCTTTATTGGATATACGGGAATTTCGACTTTGCGCGCATTTGGGAGGCTCTGCATACGATGGATATGTGGTGGTTTTGGGTCTCGTGTCTCTTTGGGGTGCTGAGCCACGCGATACGCGGCTGGCGTTGGCGTCTGACGCTTGCTCCTTTGGGATACAGGCCGGCAAACGACAGTTGCGTCTATTCTATCTTCATCGCATACGCGGCCAATCTTGTGGTGCCGCGCGTGGGCGAGGTGTCGCGCTGTGTGGTGCTCGAACGTTACGACCGTGTGCCTTTTGCGCAGTCTTTGGGCACGCTCGTCTCGGAGAGGCTTGTCGATACGGCAATGGTGCTTCTCATTACTCTGGTTGCGGTGGCGTCGCAGTGGACGGTGTTCCGCGCTTTTGTGGCCGAGGCAGGCGGTGTCTCTGAGAGTGGAATTTTCTCCTCGGTTGGGCGTATGGTTATTCTGCTCCTCTCGCTTGTGGCCGTGGGAGCGGTGCTCTATTTTCTTGTCCGACGTTTGTCGCTGTGGGGGCGCGTGAAGAGTTTCGTATCGCGCTTCTGCGAGGGTTTTATGTCGCTCACCAAAATGCGCCACTTTTGGCTCTTTATCATAGAAACGGTGGGAATATGGCTGTGTTATTTTCTGCAATTTTACCTCTGTTTCTTCTGTTTCGACTTTAGCAGCGGGCTCTCGGTTGCCGCAGCGCTGCTGCTCTTCGTGGCGGGCAGTGTGGCTGTCGTCGTGCCCACCCCCAACGGTGCAGGTCCGTGGCACTTTGCGGTGATGAGTATTATGATGCTTTACGGCGTCAGCTCAACCGACGCGGGTGCTTTTGCGTTGATAGTACATTCGTTGCAGACGCTGCTCGTGGCGCTTTTGGGCATTGTCGGGCTTGTGATGCTGCAATTTAAAAGATAAACTCAATTATTAACCTTAATAAACTTACTTAACAATGGCTATTACAATTAAAGACTTACAGCCTCGTGCGGTGTGGAAAAACTTCGAGGCTCTGACACAGATTCCCCGTCCCTCGGGACACCTTGAGAAAATACAGAAGTATCTGCTCGATTTTGGCAAGAGCATCAACGTCGAGACGTGGCAGGACGAGGCCGGTAACATAATTATGCGTAAGCCCGCCACTCCCGGGCTCGAAGGCCGCAAGGGAATAATCCTTCAGGCACATATGGATATGGTGCCTCAGAAAACTCCCGACAGCAAACATAATTTCGAGACCGACCCCATCACAACAGTGGTAAAGGGCGATTGGCTCTATGCCGACGACACTACTCTTGGTGCCGACAATGGCTTGGGCGTTGCTGCCATAATGGCTATTTTCGAGGACGACAGCCTGCAACACGGCCCTCTCGAAGCACTTATCACTGCCGACGAAGAGACGGGAATGTACGGAGCATTCGGCCTTAAGGGCGGCGAGCTTCAGGGCAGCATCCTGCTGAACCTCGATAGCGAGGAGGAGGGTGTATTGTACATCGGATGTGCCGGCGGCCTCGATATTACCGCCACAATGGAGTTTATGGAGGTAGAGCCTTACGAGGGCGAGGTTGCCGTTGCCGTACAGCTCAAGGGCTTGCGCGGCGGACACTCGGGCCTTGAAATTAACGCCGGTCGCGGCAACGCCAACAAACTGATGGCCCGCTTCGTGCGCGAGGCAATGGACGAGTGTGGCGTGAGCCTCGCAAGCTGGAACGGTGGTAATATGCGCAACGCAATCCCCGCAAGCTGTCGCGTGGTGCTCACCCTTCCCGCCGAGGGCGTCGAGGAGCTTAAGGCCATCGCCGCAAAGTGCGAGGCTCTGTACAACAGCGAGTATGCAACAATTGAGGAGGGAATTACACTCACAGTCGAGGAGTGCGAGATGCCCGAGACTGTTGTCCCCGAGGAGATTCAGGATAACCTCATCGACGTTATTCTTGCCTGCCACGATGGCGTGCTGCGCTTCATTCCCACAATCCCCGATACAGTCGAGACATCGAGCAACCTCTCTATCGTAACTATTGCCGACGGCGCCGCACAGATAAATATCCTCGCCCGAAGCTCTTGCGACACAATGAAGGAATTCCTTGCGCTGCAACTATCGAGTTGCTTTGCAATGGCCGGAATGAAGGTCGAGCTCAGCGGTGGTTACAGCGGCTGGCAGCCCAATGTAAACTCGCCTCTGCTGGCTGCGCTCAAGACAGCCTACAGCGATATGTTCGGCAAGCAGCCCGACGTGCGCGTAATTCACGCAGGCCTCGAGTGTGGTATAATATCGACCAACTATCCGGGAATGGATATGGTATCTTTCGGCCCCACGCTGATGTCGCCCCACTCGCCCACCGAGCGTGTCGAGATTCCCACAGTCGAGAAATTCTACTCGCTTGTTAAGGCATTGGTAGTTAACGGAGTGTTATAAAATTTTAAGTTTTTAGTAAAAAAAATAACGGATTCTGCATTGCGGCAGGAAAAAATCATTACTTTTGCCATCGGCGGTGTGATTTTGTCCTGCCGCTTTTCAGTACTAATCTAAATAATTCAATGATTATGAAAAAGAATGTAAAGGTTGCAGCTATCCTGCTGTCAATGTGTATTGTGATGTCATCGTGTATAGGTTCGTTCAGCCTCACAAACAAGCTCAAAGATTGGAATATGGGCATTGGCAACAAATTTGTGAACGAGCTTGTGTTTGTTTGTATGCACATTGTTCCCGTATATGAGCTGGCTGTTTTTGCCGATATACTTGTGCTTAACTCAGTTGAATTTTGGACAGGAAACTCGGCTCTGAGCAAGAATGTAGGCGATACAAAGATTGTTAAGAACAGCAACGGCGACGATGTAACAATCACCGTACAGGAGAATGGTTACAACCTCTCCAACGGCGAGACTGCAATGAACCTTATCTTCGATGAGGCCGATAACAGCTGGAGCATCGAGTATAATAATCAGATTAGCAAACTTATGAGCATCGACGGTGGCAATGCGCAGCTCTACCTGCTCAACGGACAGACAATGAACGTTCCGCTCGATGAGGTGGGCGTTAATATGGCTCGTCAGTTGATGTACGACTACGCTCAGAAGTAATCTTTTTTACACAGACTAAAAATATCGGCACTCTTATATTATTTAAGGGTGTCGATGTTTTTTGTGTGAGTTTAAAAAAGCGTTATTACCGCTCCTCTTTATTACAAAAAAGAGGAGCGGTTTTTTCTGTCTGTGTTTAAATTGCTAGGAGTGTTATTACCGCTCCTCTTTCGACAAAGAGGAGCTGGCGCGTAGCGTCTGAGGAGTTCGATTTTGCATCAAAAAAAATGTTGTTTGCGGTTTTTTAACTCCTCACCCTCTCGGGAGCTCCTCTTTATTACAAAAAAGAGGAGCGGTTTTTTCTGTGTGTGTTTAAATTGTTAGGAGTGTTATTACCGCTCCTCTTTCGACAAAGAGGAGCTGGCGCGTAGCGTCTGAGGAGTTC
>JAFQVS010000015.1 GCA_017407905.1 Bacteroidaceae bacterium
AATCAAGCTAAAAATCCACCTCCAGAACCCACTCTATTTGATTAGGGGGGGCTTGGATTGGAAAACAAGTACTCAACCGCTATTATAACAGCAGTCGAGCACATTATTGTTAGGTTAAGCGGTTTTTATCGGACACCTATATATTTTTATTAAATTCGCGCCGTTTTATCGGAAATTTTTATGTTGTGCAGTAATTTTCTTTTATCGCTCTCTGCTGGGGTGGCGCGTGCCGAGGAGGTGCGGCTTGTGCATCCGCTGAATATTACTATTTTAAAGGGTGAGAATGTGGCTGTTGTCGGCCGTAACGGTGCGGGAAAGAGCCTCTTGGTGGATACTCTTTTGGGACGTTATCCGCTGCGCGAGGGCAGTGTGGAGTACGATTTCTCGCCCTCGCCCTCGAATGCCGTGTATGAGAATGTGCAGTGTATTACTTTCAGGGATGTTTATGGCTCGGCCGAGGCGAATTATTGCTATCAGCTGCGCTGGAATGCGCACGAGCAGGAGGGGGTTCCTACTGTTGCCGAGGTGCTGGGCGCGGTTGATGATGAGTGCGGTAAATTGCTGAGCCTCTTTGGGATAGAGGACCTTGTAGATGAGCTTGTAGTGGCCCTGAGCAGTGGCGAGCTGCGCAAATTGCAGATTGTAAAGGCCCTCTTGCGGCGTCCGCGTCTGCTGGTGCTCGATAATCCTTATATCGGGCTCGATGCTCCCTCGCGGACGTTGTTGGACGAGGCGCTCGGGAGGCTGGCGGCTTCGGGCGGATTGCAGATGATTCTTGTTCTTGCCGACCCTGCACGCGTCCCCTCTTTTATTCAGTCGGTTGTAATGGTGGATGAGCGTCGTGTGGTTGGGAAATTCTCGCGCGAGGAGTTTTTGCTCTCGATGGGCGGGAGCGGAGCGCCTCCGGCGGTGGATAATCTCGATGGCAGTGTGCTCTCTATAGCCTCTTTCGAGGATGATTATAGCGGCGAGGAGCTGCTGTCGATGAATAATGTAACCGTGCGCTACGGGCCGAGGAGTATTCTGCGCGACTTTTCGTGGTGCGTGAAAAGGGGCGAGGTGTGGGCCCTGAGCGGTAAGAACGGCTCGGGAAAATCGACGCTTCTGAGCCTTGTCTGTGCCGATAATCTTCAGTCGTATGCTTGCGACATTACCCTTTTCGGACGTCGTCGTGGCACGGGCGAGAGTATCTGGGATATAAAAAAACGTATCGGCTACGTGAGCCCCGAGATGCACCGTGCCTATCTGCGCAATCTGCCTGTGATTGAGATTGTTGCGTCGGGCTTGCACGATACAATAGGGCTTTACAGACGTTCGAGCCGCGAGCAAATGGAGCGCTGCTTACGGTGGATGGAGATTTTTGGCATTGCGCATCTGCGGGACCGCTCGTTTCTTAAAATATCGAGTGGCGAGCAGCGTTTGGTGCTCTTGGCAAGGGCTTTTGTGAAATGTCCGCAGTTGCTTATTTTGGACGAGCCGATGCACGGCCTCGACCCCGAAAATCGCGCACGGGCTAAGGCTGTGATTGAGGCCTTCTCGCGCCTCGATGGGAAGAGCGTCGTTGTTGTGTCGCATTTCGAGGAGGATTTTCCCTCGACGCTAACGCATCGTCTCGCACTGTGCGCCCCGCGGTAATTCTCTTTTTTCGGAGAATTTTTATAGGCCCTCAAAAAAAGAGCACTTTTTTTCTTGTTTGTGTCGTAATAAAGTGCGACCTTTGCAGGGAATTTGTCGGCGGACACTAAATTTCGGTGCTTTTGTCGGCAAATTAAGGTGCGACAAACGCATCGGACAACAATATTTGTTAAATAGTTTCTAATGATTAACAGAGTTCTTATTCGTCTAAAGGTAGTGCAGATAGTATATGCGTACTATAAGAATAGTGGAAAGAGTTTAAAGGCTGCCGAGGACGAGGTATTTTTTAGCTTATCAAAGGCCTACGACCTTTATCTGCATCTGCTTCTGCTGATGCCCGCAGTTACACACTATGCTGCCGACCGCATTGCATTCAACAGTCGAAAATTGCGCCCCACGGAGAGCGACCTTAACCCCAATCTGAAATTTGTGAATAACCGTTTCGTTGCACAGCTCAGATGCAACGAGCAGCTAACGAAATTTGCCGAGAAGAGCAAGCTCAATTGGGTCGATTACTCCGATTTTCTGCGTCGTCTGCTCGATGCCATCGAGGCAAGCGACGTTTACAAAGAGTATATGCAGAGTGCCGAGGATTCATACGCCCTCGACCGCGAATTGTGGCGCAAACTCTACAAGAGTTTTATTTTCGAGAATGACGAGCTTGACACCATAATTGAGGAGTTGAGCCTATATTGGAACGACGATAAACAAATTGTCGATACTTTTGTTCTTAAGACAATTAAGCGCTTCGAAGAGAGCGAGGGCTCGGCTCAACAGCTTCTGCCCGAGTATAAAGACCTCGATGATATGGATTATGCCCGTAAATTGCTGCGCTCGACAATTGCAAATGCCGAGGAGTACCGCTCGCTTTTGGGCGGCAGTGCCAAGAATTGGGAAATGTCGCGCTTTGCGTTTATGGACGTTGTCATTATGCAGACAGCGCTTGCCGAGCTTCTCACATTCGACGATATTCCTGCCAGCGTTACACTCAACGAGTATGTCGAGATTGCAAAGTATTACAGCACTCCCAAAAGTAGCTCGTTCGTAAATGGAATGCTCGACAACATTGTAAAAAAACTGCGTGCCGAGGGACGCATCGAATAATACCCTCACCATAAAATAAAACGAATAACAATAAAAATAATATTTTAAGACTATGGGATCATCTATTTTAATGTTCGTACTTATTATCGCTATTTTCTATTTCTTTATGATTCGCCCCCAGCAGAAGCGTCAGAAAGAGATTGAGAATTTCCGCAACGGCCTTCAGATAGGACAGGAGGTTGTTACAAGCGGTGGTATCTATGGCAAGGTAAAAGCTATTGACAATGGCATTGTAAGTGTCGAGGTTGCTCACGGAGTGGTTATCCGCTTCGACAAGAGCGCTATCTATGCTGTCGGCACTACTCAAGAGGCAAAGTAATAAATAAACAACATTGCTTTGGGAAAATTCAACCTTAAAAACATAACAGGAAGCGAAACTCTTCTCTTCCTGTTTTTCCTATTAGTATCGTGCTGTCTGTGGTTGATGCTCACGCTCAATCAGGACTACGAGACTGATATTGAGGTGTCTGTAAATATAAAGGATATTCCTCAGGATGCGGGCTTTTCGGGCTCGGCCGAGGATGTGGTGAGTGTGCGTGTGCGCGACCGTGGCACCACACTCATAAATTATACATTCGCCTCGTTTCTGCCCGTAACGGTTGACTATCGCGAGCTTATCAACCGCAAGGGACGCCTCTCGCTGCCCACCTCAATCCTGCGCCGACAGGTCGAGGGGCAGTTGCAGTCGTCAACGTCGGTGCTTGCCATACGTCCCGATACATTTTTCTACTACACGCGCGAGAGTGCCTTGCGTCTGCCCGTCAAGCTGAAGGGGGATTATACCGTTGCCCGACAATATGTCGCCGGTGCGCCGAAGATTATCCCCGACTCGGTGTGGGTGTATGCCCCCCTCGCCGTGTCCGATACTCTGAGCGCTATTCTGACGGCCCCAATAGAGGGCGAGCAGCTGCGCGACTCGCTCATCGTCGAGCTTCCGCTTGAGTATCAGTCGGGGGTGCAATGCTCGCCATCGACGGTGCGTGTCATTGTGCCCGTCTCGCCCTTTGCCGAGAAGAGTTTCGAGGTTCCCATATTAGGCGTGGGCTTTCCCGAGAATTGCCGCTTGCGCACATTCCCCTCGCACGCAAAGGTGTTTATGAATGTGAATATGGCAGTGTATGACGAGGTGTCGGCCGATGATTTTGAGATTGGTGTCGAGTATTCGTCGTTGCAGGGAGCAGCGTCGCCTCGTGCAAAATTGGTGCTTTTGTCGGCGCCAAAGAATGTGCGCGACGTGCGCATCGTGCCGTCCGAGGTTGAATATCTTATCGAGCAGCTATGAGTGCAAAAAGATTCGCAATAACAGGAGGAATTGGAAGCGGAAAGTCGGTTGTCTCGCACTTGCTTAGGATTATGGGCGTGCCCGTCTATGATTGCGATGGCAGGGCGCGCGCGCTTATGGAGAGCGATGGTTATATACGTCAGGGGCTTGTGCGTATGTTCGGCGAGGAGTGTTACGACTACGACGGGCGTCTGAGGCGCAAATGGCTGGCTCAGCGCATTTTTGTCGATAAGAGTGCCGTGCAGCGTGTAAATGCTCTTGTACACCCCAGAGTAAAGGCCGATTTTGTCGAGTGGGCCGAGGCTTGTGGCGAGCCTGTTGTTGGCGTCGAGACGGCTATACTATTCGAGTCGGGAATAAATGAGGTGGTCGATAAGGTTCTGCTTGTGTGGGCCGACAAAGAGACTTGTATATCCCGTGTCGAGGGTCGCCGGGGAATGACGCGCCAACAGATTGTCAGCCGTATGGCCAATCAGATGCCTCTCGACGACCTTCTGCTGCTGTGCGATTATGATATTCACAACGACAAGGATAAGGCCATAATGCCGCAGCTCGAAGAGTTTTTGCAGATGATGGCCTAAAAAAAAAGGCTCCCCTGTGTCGGCAGCCTTTTGCGGTGTCGCCCCGCGCCTCTTTCCTAAAAATGATTAAACAAGTTATAAAAATTTTGAATTTTTATAACTTAGTTATATCTTCGTGCCGCAAATAAAAAAGATAGTTTTAAAGAAAAAATTTACTTATAAAAAAACACACTATGTTTGAGAGAATATTGACAGTTTCCGGCAAGCCCGGACTTTACCGCCTGCTATCGAGCGGTCGTAATATGTTTGTAGTCGAGATGGTTGATGCCACTCATAAGCGTATGCCGGTGTATAACAACGATAAGGTTGTTATGCTCGACGATATTGCAATTTATACCGACACCGAGGAGGTACCCTTGCGCAATGTTTTTGCCGCAATATATAATAAGGAGCAGGCTGTGCTGCCTTTCGACCTCAAGATGGCTACACCCGAGGAGCTTGTGGCTTACTTCGAGGAGATTATGCCCGACTACGACCGCGAGCGTGTCTATCTGACACACATTAAAAAGATGTATGCGTGGTACAATATCCTTGTTGCAAACGGTGTAACAGACTTTGCTGAGGCTGAGGCAGAGGCAGAGGCGGCTGCCGAATAATTTTTACTCGTATTTTAGATTGACAATACTACTATGAAAAAGATTTTTGCATTTTTATTTGTCGTTGCACTTATGTGCAGTCAGGGTGTTTCGGCTCAGTCGGGCCTCTCGGGACTGTTTGGTAAGATTTTTGGTGGCGATAAAGAGAGCTCTTCGACCGAGAATACAATAACCAATGTGTTGGGCTCTTTATTGGGAGGTTCTGTGAAACTCTCGGAGCGTCTGCTTGAGGGTACTTGGGAATATACAGGCACTGCTTGCGTGCTCGAAAGCAATGAGGCGCTTGCCAATATTGGCGGTACTGTTGCAACGGCCAAGATTGAGGAGAAACTCGATGGCTATCTGGGACGTGTCGGTATGAAAGAGGGTGTCTGCTCGTTTACCTTCATCGGTAACGACAGCTGCGTGGTGAAAATGGCCGGCCGCGAGCTTGGTGGCAGATATTTGTTGGATGCAAAAGAAAAGACCATTAAATTTACATTCTATGGCCGTCTGAATTTCAGTACTCACGTGGCCTATAATGTCTCGTCGATGAATATTGTATTTAATGCCGATAAGTTGCTGTCGCTTGTGCAGACGGTAACGTCGAAAGTATCTTCGACGACGGGCTCGTTGGGCGAGGGTGGCACAGACAGCCGTATGAGCGCTGCCTCTTCGACGCTGGGTACAATATCTTCGTTGCTGAACAATTACGATGGTATGATGCTGGGCGTTAAACTTAAGAAGTAACCTTGTACAGAAAAATAGAATCGCGGGTAGGAATGTCGTTTATTCCTACCCGCGATTTTTTAGTGACCGCTCATCTGACGGAGGGCCGCTTAGTTGCGAAATTCAAGGCTGCTGCCCGATGAATCGACCGTTATTATTGAGTCCTTGTGTACGGTGCCCGCAAGAATCTGCTTCGACAGGTCGTTGAGCAGATGGCGCTGAATGGCGCGCTTGATGGGGCGTGCACCAAACTCGGGGTCAAAGCCTGCCGAGGCTATAAAGTCTATTGCTCGCTCGGTGAGCGACAGCTCGATGCCATTTTCGCGCAGCATCTTGCCGACGGCATCTGTTTGCAGGCGTACGATTGCCTTTATCTCCTCTTTATCGAGCGGGGTGAACATTATTGTCTCGTCTATGCGGTTCAGAAACTCGGGGCGTATGTTCTTCTTGAGAAGCTCCATAATGTGCGCCGTGGTCTCCTCGATGATGTGCTCGCGGTTGCTCTCGTTTATCTGCGAGAATTGCTCCTGAATGTAGGCGCTGCCCAGATTACTCGTCATTATTATTATTGTGTTCTTAAAGTTTACGGTGCGCCCTTTGTTGTCGGTGAGGCGGCCGTCGTCCAGCACCTGCAGCAGGATGTTGAAGACGTCGGGGTGGGCCTTCTCAATCTCGTCGAAGAGTACAACGGAGTAGGGCTTGCGGCGTACGGCCTCGGTGAGCTGTCCGCCCTCGTCGTAGCCTACGTATCCCGGAGGGGCACCAATGAGGCGCGATACCGAGAATTTCTCTTGATACTCGCTCATATCTATTCGGGTCATCAGTGTCTCGTCGTTGAACAGGTACGAGGCGAGGGCTTTGGCAAGTTCGGTTTTTCCGACGCCGGTTGTGCCCAAGAAGATGAACGAGCCGATGGGGCGCTTGGGGTCTTGCAGGCCTGCGCGACTGCGACGTACGGCGTCGCTCACTGCCTCGATGGCGCGCGACTGTCCAATGACGCGCTTGTGTAGCTCGTCCTCGAGGTTCAGCAGTTTCTCGCGCTCGCTCTGAAGCATCTTGCTCACGGGGATTCCTGTCCAGCGTGCTACAACCTCGGCAATGTCTTCGGCGGTTACCTCCTCTTTTATCATTGCGTTGCTGCCTTGTGCGCTGTGCAGTGTCTCTTGTACTTTCTGTATCTCGTCGTTAAGGGCTTTTATGTGTCCGTAGCGTATCTCGGCCACGCGCCCGTAGTTGCCTTCGCGTTCGGCTTTGTCGGCCTCGAATTTTAGTTTCTCAATCTCTTGCTTGGCGCTCTGTATGCGGTTGACAAGCTCTTTTTCGTGCTGCCACTGTGCGCGTTTCTCTTGCTCTTGCTCTTTGAGGGTGCTTATGGCGCGGCCGAGCTGTTGTAGTTTCTCCTCGTCTTTTTCGCGCTTTATTGCTTCGCGCTCAATTTCTAATTGTTTTATGTGGCGCGATATTTCGTCGAGCTCTTCGGGTAGTGAATCGCGCTCCATACGCAGCTTTGCAGCGGCTTCGTCGATAAGGTCGATGGCTTTGTCGGGGAGGAAGCGCTCGGTTATGTAGCGGTCGCTCAGGGTTACGGCGGCGATGAGTGCGTCGTCCTGTATGCGCACTTTGTGGTGATTCTCGTAGCGCTCTTTCAGGCCGCGCAGGATGGAGATTGTGCTCATCTTGTCGGGCTCGTTAACTACGACGCTCTGGAAACGGCGTTCGAGGGCTTTGTCCTTCTCGAAATATTTTTGATATTCGTCGAGGGTGGTGGCGCCTATCGAGCGCAGCTCGCCGCGGGCAAGGGCGGGCTTTAAAATATTGGCGGCGTCCATTGCTCCCTCGCCTTTTCCCGCTCCGACGAGGGTGTGTATTTCGTCGATGAAGAGTATTATGCCACCGTCCGATTTTAGTACCTCGTTTATTACGCCTTTTAGTCGCTCCTCAAACTCGCCTTTGTATTTTGCTCCGGCTACAAGGGCGCCCATATCAAGCGAGTATATCTGTTTTTCGCGCAGATTCTCGGGGACGTCGCCGCGTACTATGCGGTGGGCGAGCCCCTCGACGATGGCGGTCTTTCCGGTGCCCGGCTCGCCTATGAGTATGGGGTTGTTTTTTGTGCGGCGGCTCAGTATTTGCAGTATGCGGCGTATCTCGTCGTCGCGGCCGATGACGGGGTCGAGCTTGCCGCTTTGTGCTGCCTCGTTGAGGTTGATGGCATATTTCGAGAGTGATTGGTAACTATCCTCGGCCGATTGTGATTTTACGCTCTCGCCTTTGCGCAGCTCGTTGATGGCTGCCCTGAGGCTTTTCTCTTGTACGCCTGCGTTGCGCAGTATTGCCGATGCGCGGCTCTGCACGCCCAGAAGGGCCAGAAGGATGGCCTCTATCGACACATACTCGTCGCCCAGCTCGCGGGCGATGGTGGTGGCTTTTGTCAGCACCTCGTTGCTCTCGCGGCTCAGATAGGGGTCGCCACCCGATACTTTGGGGCAGTTGCTCTCTTCGCGCTCTACCTCTTTTATTATATACTGTGCATTTGCACCCGATTTTTGCAGAAGAAATGTGGTTGTTTGCTCGGCTGCTCTCATTGTGCCGCCCAACAGATGAATGGGTTCGATTGTCTGCCCGCCAAGCTCCTGCACGCGATTAACCGCGGCCTGAATGGCCTCTTGTCCTTTGATTGTAAATTTGTTGAAGTTCATAGTTTATGGTTTTTTCTGTTTATTGTTCTACACTTAAGATATAAACAAAAATTGAACCACGGCTGTTTAAGCGACAAAATGACACCCGAGGGTGTCATTTTGTCGTAATTTTATGCTGTTTATAGCTTTTCGCATTGGGCCATCCATAGTGCGCTGCTTGCGTCCGATGGCATCTGCCACCCGCCTCGGGGGCTCAGGCTGCAACTGCTCACTTGTGGGCCGTCGGGCATACAGGAGCGTTTGAATTGTTGTGTGAAGAAGCGGCGGAAGAATGTGGTGAGCCATTTTTTTATCGTCTCTTCGTGGTAGCGCTCTTTGAATGTGTGTTGTGCTACGTAGTATATTTTTTGGGGTGTGTAGCCGTTTGTCATAAAATGGTACAGGAAAAAGTCGTGTAGCTCGTAGGGGCCCACAAGGTCTTCGGTTTTTTGCTTTATTTCTCCTTTTTCGTTGGCGGGGGTGAGCTCGGGCGATATTGGCGTGTCAACAATGTCTGTGAGTATTGCACCGGTGGCCTCATCGACAATATTTGCGGCGGCCCAGCGCACGAGGTGCTGTACGAGTGTTTTTGGTACCGATGCGTTCACTCCGTACATACTCATCTGGTCGCCGTTGTAGGTGGCCCAGCCGAGTGCAAGCTCCGAGAGGTCGCCCGTGCCCACTACAAAGCCGTTCGTTTGGTTCGAGATGTCCATTAGAATCTGTGTGCGCTCTCGTGCCTGTGAATTTTCGTACGTTACGTCGTGCACCGAAATATCGTGCCCTATGTCCTTGAAATGTTGCTCGCAGGCCTCTCTGATAGGTACCTCGCGCATTGTTATTCCGAGGCTTTTCATAAGGTCG
This sequence comes from Bacteroidaceae bacterium, assembly GCA_017407905.1. Taxonomy (GTDB): domain Bacteria; phylum Bacteroidota; class Bacteroidia; order Bacteroidales; family Bacteroidaceae; genus HGM04593. The sequence continues at coordinate 9,449 of JAFQVS010000015.1, forward strand.
AGGGCGTTGGTGTAGGTGCGGTCGGTGGTTCCGAATCCCGGCATTGTTACTCCGATGATGCCTGTGCGCTCTTTGCCCAAAAGGTCGAATGCGCGCACTGCGACAAGCAGGGCAAGGGTCGAGTCGAGGCCGCCCGATATTCCAATGACGCAGCTGTCCGAGTTGGTATGTACGAGGCGCTTGGCAAGGCCTGCTGCCTGAATGGAGAGAATGTCGCTACACGTCTCGTCAAAATGTTCGGCCGAGGGGATGAAGGGGTGGGGGTTGAATGTGCGTGTGAGGGCTGCGCTCGCGCTTCTCTTTTGTGGGATGTGGGTTGTGGCTGTTTTCTCGCCCGATAGGCGGCGGGCTGCGCAAAAGGCTTTGCTTGTCATACGACGGTGGCGCAAAAGCTCGACGTCAATCTCGGATATTATTATTTGATTTTCTGTGCCGAAGCGTTTGCTTTCGACTAATAGCTCGCCTGCTTCGCATATAAAGGCGTCGCCGGCAAATACAAGGTCGCCGGTCGATTCGCCGAATCCACTGCTTGCAAAAAGGAAGGCGCTGATGCTTCGACGGCTGTTGTTGCGGTAGCTTTCGACAAGCGTGCGGTGCTTTCCGGCAAGCTCGTTGACAGCGCCGAGGCTCACTATTATCTCGGCGCCTTGCAGTGCCATTTGCGTGCCTGTTGCTATGGGGCTGAACATATTTTCGCCTATTTCTATGGCGAATGTGTAGCTGTCGGTTGTGAAAATGTGGTTGCTGTATAGCTTTGTTGTTTGTTGGCAGATGGTGATTGTCTCGCCATCGGTAGTGGTGTCGTTCGGGGCGAACTGACGCTCTTGTCCACTCTCGCTCTGTGCGGGGTAGTTGCTCTTGGCGACGATGCCTTCGATGCGTCCTCGGTGTATTACTGCTGCGCAATTCAAAAGGCGGCCTTTGTGGGCTATCGGTGTGCCAATTACTGCTATTGTGTTTGTCTGTTGGCTTTGTGTGAGTATGTCGTTCAGTGCTTCGAGGCTCTGCTGTAATAATAGGAGTTGTGTGTATAGGTCGCCGCAGGTGGCCGATGTTATTGCGAGCTCGGGCAGTGCTATTATTTCGACGCCTTTCTTGTCGGCCTCTTTGATTACCTCGGTTATTTGCTTGGCGTTGTAGTGGCAGTCGGCTACTTTTACTTTGTGTACGGCTGTTGCCACTTTTATGAATCCGTGTCTCATAGATGTTTTTGTTTGGTTGCTATATTACAAAGAACACTCCCCAAAAGGGAAGTGTTCTTGTCTCTTGTACCTTCCCTTTCGGGAGTCTTTTTTAGTTTTTGTCCTCGGGTCTTGCGGGGTCGGTGATTACGCTCTTGGGTACAATCTCAAGGTAGTCTTGTGAGAATTGTCGCAGATTACCGCCGCCCACTGTTACGTCCTTGAAGCGCAGCCAGTGGTCGCCCTTTGTGAGGTGGGCCTGTGTTACAATACGACGATAGGCTACCTTTGATTCGCGCATCGACTTTGAGTCGCTTCCGTTGCTGAATACGCTTGCGGGGCCTTTCATCCATCCGCGGTTACGCAGAATCTTGTCGTACTCGTCAATTGCATCTTGGTCGCCTGCAAATGCTCCGTCGATGATTGTTGCCATATCCTCGGCAATCATTGTGCGTTTGTTGTCGTAGTAGAACATATCTACGGGGATACCTGTAATCTTGTTGTCAAGGTAGAATTGGCAGATACCGCGTGCCGACGAGAATCCGAATCCGAAGCGAATCTCGTATGTTCCCTCGGGTACGTGCGGGATACGATATTGGAAGTCGTACTGTCCGTCAACCAGAATCTCGTCGCCCTGATAGTTGGCCCATCCGTTAAGCTGGTTGGGGTGAGGAGGCAGATAGAAGGGGAGTGTCGATTCGTTGTTCACCTTGAGGCGCTTGCAGAAGCCGTCGGGAATGTAAATCTCTTTCCAGCCGTCTTTACGCTCGTGCCATCTTACACCGTTGTTGGTGAGCTCGGGGAAGAGTGATGACGAGTCCCAACGCATACGCTCGTTAAGTACGTTACCCTTCATCTCGTCCTCGTTGTAGATGAGCAGGCGGTCGATTACGTGGATGCTGCCGTTGAGGGTGTTGTCGTCGAATTTTTCGAGACCGGCAAGCTCTGTTGCCTCTGAGATGGGGAGCACGCGTACGTTGATGTGCTCTTTCATTTCGCTGTTTTTAACGACTGTTCCCTCCTCTTGTGAGTAGTTGAGGATAAGGTCGTCTTTACGCGGCGAGTTAATTGAGGGGCGTGTGGCCTTGATTATCGAGTAGGGGTGGAGGGTCTCGAAATAGTCGTAACGGTCGAATGTGTTGGGGATGTTCTCCGATGCTTTGTAACCATCGTGAGTGTCGTTGAGACCGTCCATTACAAAGCCGCCGGGTGCTGTTCCGTTGTAGAGCAGCTGACGGTCGATGATGTGGTACGAAATTAGCTTGTAGAGTGCATTCTCGGGGTTCTTGTAGTCGCCCTTAGCCTCCTCGCCGTACCATCTCTCGGCGTATGCAACGAGGCTTGCAAAGTCGGTGATGCCGTATTTTGCGTATGTTGTGTTTGTTACGGCCAAAAGGGTGTATTTCTGTACGTAGGTCTCGGGGTAGGGTGCCTTTGCTCCCATTGCCGATGTTGACATCTTGATGGGTGATGTCATATAGGGGTCGTAGTTGGGGTCGAGCTCGTAGATGCGTAGTACCTCGTCGAGGCCGGTGATTGTGATGGCGTCGCTGTGTATGCTGAACTCCTCGTACTGCGCAAAGTGGTCGCAAAGGAGTTTGTTCGAGGGGGCAACTACGTGGTCAACAACGTGTACAATACCATTCTCGGCTTCGTAGTCGGCTTTAATTATTTGGGCGCTGTTGTTGATGAGGATTACTACGTTGCCCTGCTCGTCATTCTCGAACGATACGGTGGTGAAGCGGTTGTTGATGTTGTTCTTGGGGAATGCACCGTCGCTCTTGATGTCGGTGGTGAAAAATGCTGCCTCGATGATGTGGTTCTTGGCAATTACTGTTGCCATCGAATCGCTGAGGTCTTCGAGGTAGGGCGAGTAGATTCCTGTATCCTCAATCTCGGCACTGTCGAGTGAGTTGTGCCAAATTTCATACTGCTCTTGCAGATAGATGTCAATTGCTTCGTCTGTGGGGGCAAAGCAGGTGTAGGCTCCGTAAGTAGAGAGGGTCTTTAGAATACTACTTGATGAAGACTTACCAATGTGTGCCTTGTCGAGCAGATAGCTGAACTTGCTGAAACCGAAATTATCGGGGTCTTCCTCGATATAGTCGGTAATTGTTTTACCTACGAAGGTGTACCTGTTGCTTTGGTCAATGTCCTCGGTACAGGCGGTGAAAGCTGCGCCGACAACTCCTATCATTGATAGCAGTGCGAGGGACTTGATTCGGGTTAGGAAGTTTTTTTTCATTTTTTGTATTGTTTTAATATTATTTTTTGTAGCGTTTGTTCTCTATTATATAGTCGCTGCTAAATTTATATAGGCTCTACTCTATAATATATAATAGGTTAATTCGTCCAAAGATAAAGACTAATTATTATAACTGCAAGAATTGTACTGAAAAAATGTCTCTTTTAATAAAAAA
>JAFQVS010000016.1 GCA_017407905.1 Bacteroidaceae bacterium
TAAGTTTTTTATAGGTCAAAAATAGAATGTTTTATTATTTTTTGTAGGGCGCGTAGCGGGCTACGTAACCGAGAAAAAGAAGGAAACAGACATTTTTGAACATAAAAAACAACGAAATAACAGCTTCCAATATACAAAAAAATATCTTTAGAAATTTAAACAGCTTCTAAGTCCTAAAGTATAAAGTGAAAGAGAGAATAGCCGCAGAAATATTCCGTGAGGGTGATAAATAGAATTATCTCGACCACACCTTTTTGCTACTGAGCCGTAAAAACTAAATAAGGGCAACAATATTAGCAATTGTTAACAATCGCATAAAAAGGGTAAAAAAACAGCGTCAGAGTGATTCTGACGCTGTTTTTTTTGTTATTAAGAATTCATACTGAGTAAAAACTCCTCGTTGTCTTTGGTTTTTTCGAGACGGTCTTTTACAAACTCCATTGCTTCGAGTGAGGTCATATCGGCAAGGTATTTGCGCAGTATCCACATACGGTCGAGCGTGTGCTTGTCGTGCAGAAGGTCGTCGCGACGGGTGCTCGATGCTATGATATTCACTGCGGGGAAGATGCGTTTGTTGCTGAGGGTGCGGTCGAGCTGAAGCTCCATATTACCCGTGCCCTTAAACTCCTCGAAGATTACCTCGTCCATCTTTGAGCCTGTGTCGATGAGCGCTGTTGCAATAATGGTGAGCGAACCGCCATTCTCGATGTTACGCGCTGCGCCGAAGAAACGCTTGGGCTTGTGCAGAGCGTTGGCATCGACACCACCCGAGAGTACTTTTCCCGATGCGGGCGAGACGGTGTTGTAGGCGCGTGCCAGACGGGTGATAGAGTCGAGGAAGATGACTACGTCGTGGCCGCACTCGACCATTCTCTTAGCTCTTTCGAGCACAATTCCTGCGATTTTCACGTGGCGCTCGGCGGGCTCGTCAAAGGTTGATGCAATGACCTCGGCGTTTACGCTGCGTGCCATATCAGTAACCTCCTCGGGGCGCTCGTCGATGAGCAGCATTATCATATAAGCCTCGGGGTGGTTGGCGGCGATGGCGTTTGCAATATCCTTGAGCAACATCGTCTTACCGGTTTTTGGCTGGGCCACGATTAGTCCGCGCTGTCCCTTTCCTATGGGCGAGAACATATCAACCACACGGGCCGACAGATTGTCGTAGTTGCCGCTGCAAAGGGTGAATTTCTCCTCGGGGAAGAGGGGGGTGAGGTTGTCGAACGAGACGCGGTCGCGCACAAGCTCGGGAGCGAGGCCGTTTATCTTATTTACTTTTACAAGGGGGAAATATTTCTCGCCTGCGCCTGCGGGGCGGATAATACCCTCGACAACGTCGCCTGTCTTTAGGCCGTACATTCGTATCTGCGACTGCGACACATATACGTCGTCGGGCGAGGCAAGATAGTTGTAGTCGGACGAGCGCAAAAAACCGTAGTTGTCGGGCATTGTCTCGAGCACTCCCTCGACCTTTAGTACGTCGGCAAAGTCGTACATTGCAGGCTGCTCTTGAGGCTCCCCAGCCTCGGGACGGGTGCGCTCGATGCGCTGACGGCGGTCATTCTTGCGGAAGCCTTGCTGCTGTTGCTGCTGATAGCCTCCTTCGTGCTTCTCGATTCTCTCGAATTTCTCGACAAGCTCGGCCGAGCCCTCTTCCTTGTTGCTGGGAAGCTCCTCTATTGGCACAAACTCCTGCTGTTCGGTCGGGGTTGCGGCGAGGGCCTCGGCTACTGCCTCGATGTTTTTTTCGGCCTGCTCGGGTGCCTCGACCGATGCTGTGGCCTCGACGGCAGCCTCGGGGGCTGCGGCATCTTTTGCCTTAGGCTTGCGGCCGCGCTTTTTGGGAGCGGGCTTTTCGGCCTGCTCGGGGGTTGCGGCGGCTTCTGTTGCTGCTGTGGCGGGAGCGGGTTTTTCTGTCTGCTCTACCGCCTCGACAGCCTCAACTGCTACTGCCTCGGGGGCTGCGACATCTTTTGCCTTAGGCTTGCGGCCACGCTTTTTGGGGGCGTTATTCTCGCTGTTCGTCGCTGCTGCGGGAGCAGCCTCGGGAGCCGCAGCCTCGGGCTTTGCCTCGACTGAGGCGGGCGCGACGATTATGGGTTTTACCTCGTCGTCGTGCTTCTTGGGCTCGTTTTTGTCGAGCTTCACCGCCTTGTCGCCTGTTGCCGTATATACTTTTGCGGCGGCCTCGGGCTGTATGCGGTTGCGACGATGGTTGCGACGATTCATTCTGTTTTCTTCTTTCACGACTGCCGGAGCTCCCGACTGACTGCGCTGAAGCGCTTGTCCGTCGAGGATGCGATAGATGAGTGTGTCTCTTTCGAGTGATTTTACTCCACTAATCCCCAATTCATTGGCAATAGACTGCAACTCGGGCAACTCCTTGCTTCTCAACTGTTCTATATGATACATAAAATAAGATTGTGCGAATTTTTCCTTAATTGTATGTAAAAGGATTGTTCACAGAATTTAAAAAAGAGTGTATGATTTTTTTACTGAATAAGCGGACAAGATTCTGTCCGCAAAATTTAACTCTGCAAAGTTAACAATTAAGTTTTAATTATGGTTGTTATTATGGGCTTTTTTTTCGTTTCTATCACGTTTTTTCTTATTTTGAAAGAGTTTTTTTACTCTTTATAACCCGACTCGCGGATAATATCCTCGGGAACAGCATCGAGGCGCACGTATCGGCAGACGTCGTCGGGGTTATCCTTTGCCGTCCACAGCATCGAGCCCGAGGCGTAAAGCTCGGTTACGACGTACGAGTTATTCCACTCGCCCATCTGATAGTCGTACTCGCCGCTTATTATATAGTTGCCCAATTTGTCCTTGTCGATGGCATATACTCCCGTGATGCAACGGGCGTACATACTGTCAAACTTTTGGAACATACGGAAACTCCTCTCCTTACGAGTGAATATTATGTAGCAATATGTTCCCTGAGGGAGCGGCCGGGAGTTCCACTCTTCGAGTTTCCACACTCCTGCAATATTGGCCGGGGTAACGTCGAGCGTGGGTTCGAGCGTCTGTTTGTCGTCGTCCGACGAGCAACCCTGTATGGCAATCATCATCAGAAAAGCTGCCATAAGGCGGAAAATTGTCTTTGCGTTCATCTTTATTTTTTTATGTTATTATCGTCTGTTTTTTGGGGGCACACATTAAACTCGGCCTCTATGGTGCGCTGCGAGGGACGCCCCTCAATACCCTCGATTATTATTTTTATCTGCTTACAGCCCGCTGTTTGCGGTATTTTGTCGGTGTCTAAGGTTATTATTATGTCGCCCTCCTCGCCCGGGCCGATGGTAGCGGGCTCGGTGCCGAGCGTTACATACGACGGCTTTATTGCAGCCGAAAGGTTGAGCGGCTGCACTCCGACGTTGGCACAAGCAATGCGTTCGATGCGTCGGCGGCCTGCCTCGACGGTGCCGAAGCTAACCTTGCGGCTCTTCAGTCTGAGGGCGCCCATTCGGTGAGGCAGATGCTCCCACTCGTCGTCGCCGATTACATTGCCTAGGAGCCTGAGACGAGCCTCGGGGCGCGACGCACTGCCCGCAAGATAGACAAAGGCATCAACGTCCACCGTGCCGGCCCTGCCTCGGGGCGAGAATCGCAGTTTAATCTCTCCGCGTCCCCCGGGCTCGACAGCCACTGTATCGAACAGCACCGTAAGGCACCCGCACGAGGCTGCCACACGCCCGATGCGCACACTCTCTCGTCCGTCGTTTACAAACGAGAAGCTGAGCACCCTTGCCGTGTCGCCTTCGAGCATTGCGCCCATTTCAATTTTATCGGCCTCGAAGCGCAGCACGCTGCCGCTGCCTGCCATCGTCCGCAGCGCACGCACCGAGTCGATGGCCGCACGCGAGAGCTTCGTCCCCTGCGCCGCCAAAAGGCCGCAAAGGGCAAAAAGCAGGATAGAAACAAGCGTCAGACGCCTCATAAAGCCTCCCTGAAATTACATCCAACCATTGGGAGCGGCACCGCGGCGCACCGTTACCGTAACACTCTGCTCGACGCCACTGCTTGTAGTAACAACAAGCTCGGTTGCACCCGTATCGACGCCCTCGACGGTGAGCACACTGCCCTCGACAGAAGCGCGCGCAACGCCGCTGTCGGCCACGCGACAGCTGTACGAGAGAGCCTCGCCACCAACAAAATAACGGCTGAGGTCGATGCTCGTGCCACTGCCCGGCGCAACGTAAATATTGGGCAGACGCATTGCACTACCCGCATCCTCAATTGCACGCAGCAGGGCACCCGCATTCACCAGACGCCCCATCTTGCCCACGTAACGCGAAAGGTCGCTCTTTGTGGCCGATGCTCCGGGCGACGAGTGATTATAGTGCGACAGCTTCTCGCCCTTAAAATATCCGTCGATGGGCGTTCCCGTGGCAATCATAAGGTCGATAAACTCCTCGGCCTTAAAGTGTTTGCGCAGCTGCGCAGCATACGAGAGGCCCAACGCCGCAACGCCCGATACGTGGGGACAGGCCATCGACGAGCCCTCGTAGTAGCCATACGACGGCTTACCCTCGCTCACAATTGTCGAGTATATCATTCCCTCGCTGTCGGCATCGTCGCCGGGTGAGCCATAATAGTCGCCGTCGCCGCCGGGAGCCGAAAGGTCGATGCCCTCGCCATAATCGGTGTAAGTAGATGGAGTATAGTCGGCTGCAACGGCCGCAACGCACACAAAGCGCGAATATAGTCCCGGGAACGATGGTGTGGGCGCAAACTCATTGCCCGCCGCAAACACCACTACTCCACCCTCGATGACCCCGTTGGGCGAGCCTGCATTCTCGATAAAATAGTCGAACGCCTCCTTTTCGAGCGGATAGGTTGTTGCCCACTCCTCCTCTGTTGCGGGGCCGGGCGAGAATCCCAAGATGGGATTAGCGTCGGGCGACATATAGCCCCAACTGCACTGAAGCACAGTGGCACCATTATCGGCCGCATATTTTACAGCCTTTGCTTCGAGCAGAAGATTGGCCGAGTAGCTATCGTCGAAAATCTGAAGCGACATAATCTTTACTCCCGACTGCCCTTTGGCCGCATCGCCGCCGGCAACGCCGCACACGCCCACTCCGTTGTTGTTGACTGCGGCAACCGTTCCTGCAACGTGTGTTCCGTGGCCCGTGTCAGAAGAGCCCGTGGTTGATATATATCCTCGGTCGGTGGCAAAATTATAGCCATATTTATCGCCCTTGTAGCCGTTGTTGTCGGCGTCAATGTCCGAGCCCAGCTCTTCTCCCTCATTGACCCACATATTGGGCTCAAGGTCGGGGTGATTGTACATTACACCCTCGTCCATCACAGCAACAATAATCGAGGGGTCGCCCGTGCAGATACTCCACGCATCGGCGCAGCCAACGTCGCAGCCCGCAATGCTCTTGGCCCACGGCTGCTCGAACGAGTAACCGCCGTAGTTAATATAGCCCCACTGACGGGCAAGGCCCGGGTCGTTGAAAGGATGCCCGTGAGCCTCGGGCGCGGTGCTTGCCACGCGAGCCTTGCGGTTGCTCATACGGTATATTTTTCGGTTGCACTGCAATTTAGAGACCTCGCCCAGACGCGAGAGATTCTCGACAGCCTCGCGCAGATTGCAGTTTTTATCGAATTTCACCTGATACCACAGATGCAGCCCTGCCTTACGCGTGCGCTCCTCGTGAGCGGGGTCAACGGGAAAGACGCGCTCGAAGCTGTAAGCACCCAGAATCCTCAGAACCTCGTCGGTCGAGGGTATTCCCGAGCGTGTGGCAACGCCGCGCATTGCACGCGCCTTAAAGGCCTCGTCGAGGATACCCTCCATCTGAGGCGAGAATTTTATAAGAAGCTCGCCCTCGATGGCATCGTCGGGGAGCACTGCCTCGGGCTGCTCGGAGCCCACGGCACAATCGGCCTCATCGCTGCACGAGGCTGCACAGGCAATGCACAGCACCACGGCACAATATGTAAAAAACTTTTTCATAAATCTGATATTTCGTCCTTAATTTCGTACTTTTCTCTTGTTCCCGGAAGCGCCTCGTAATAATACTCGAAATTTGTGGGTGTATTATCGAAACGCACAACCTCGCCCAACGAATTTTTACCCTGCTCCTGCTGGTTAAAGATAAGAAGTTCGGGGAACCAATCGAGCAATCGGGGGTGATACAGAAGCCACTGAGGCAGATTCCCCGTAAAGAAATTCAGATTGAGCGACAACTGCTTGGCGTTTGGCAATATGCGCGGAATATTATTGTCGGCAAGATACTGTATGGTATCGCCGCCAAAGGCATCGACATCGGCCTGCGTGTAGGCTCTTACACCATCCTCGCCGGGAGTAAAATCGGGCAGGCTGCCCTCGATAAAGTTATTCGAAAGGAGCAGATATTCGAGTGTGTCCCACATCAAAAGGCGGTGTAACGTATTGTCCGAAGCTGTGTTAAAGTGCAAGCCTATTCCATTCTCGTAGGTCGAGGCCTCGCGCAGGTCGCGCGCACTCCAACGACGGTTGGCCACAAGATTCAGATAGGTGAGTTTGGGGAAATTCTCCTGTGTAAGCACCGCGGGGACAGCTGTGAAATTATTGGCACTTAGGTCGAGTGTTTCGAGCTTTGCACCCAACTGCACAAACTCCTCGGGGAGCTCGGTGAGACCATAGGAGAAGAGCGTAAGATGTTTCAGATGCTTAAGTCCACATACTTCGGGGCCCAATTTTATACTCTTGAGCATTGTATTTACGTTGCTCGATACACTGAGGCTCTCGACATATTTAAGATATTTTATCTCTTGTGGGATACTCTCCTCGGTGTTAAAGATAAAAAACTCTACCGAGCGCACGCGTCCCACAGCCTCGGGTGCGGGCAGCGCCTCGTCCGAGGCCTCCCACAGCACAACGTCGCGCCAATTGCGCATATTCTCGCTTGTGTCCCACGGGTCGCTCATACAATTCAGCCGCTCGAAGATTGTGAGCAGCGCCAGCGAGTCGCCCGCACGATTATCCTCGATGCGCAGCGCCGCCTTTTGGCTTATTGTGAGTGTGGAGGGAGCGTCTAACTCGTCGCCCTCGTTTAAGGGGATAAAATTAACCACCGCCACACGCTCACGGGGCTCGACATTCATTTTCCAATCGAAGTACAGAGTGAGCGTACGGGGACGCGCACCGCGGTCGGGTTCAAAATCAAACTCGCGCACCGCGAGCCACTCGTCGCCACCGTCGGGATACTCTATCTGCACCCCGAAAGAGACGTTAGCCGTAATCTCAGCCTTGCAGAAGCGCTCGTCCAACTTGGCCGAAGCCTCGACAACAATAGCGCTGTCCTTCGAGGCGACAACCTTTCCGAATCCCGTCTGATTAACCTCGACAGTGGCACTCTCGCCACCGGCGGCGAAGCGAACAGTGGCGCGACGCACCCCGCTCACAAGGCTCGAATCGACCGTTACGACACACTCGGCTGCTCCGACGCCATTGGCCGGAGAGACCATCAACCACGGCTCGCTTGCCACAGCCACCCAATTTTGGGCCGACTGCACAAGAAGCCTCTCGCTACCACCCTCGGCAGCAAATGTAACAACCTCTTTATCCACCGCGAGCGATGCAAAAGCCTCGTCGCCATCATCGTCGCTGCACGACACAAAAGGAGCCATAAGCGCCACGCACAGCAGCGTCGGGAATATTCTTTTCATTATCTTATTCATAATATCAAAGCCTGCTTAATCAATTTTGAATGTTCAGAGCCTCGCAACCGCGAATATCCTGCGTCTTATCGTAGATGAGCATATAAACACCCGCCTCGATATAAGGACACAACGAGCTGACGTCGATTGAGATATTGGGATTATCGGCAATTTCAAAGTAGTAAATGTAGGGCGAGAGAGTATCCTCAATTTTTCTAAGGTCGTTAGAGCCTATGAGGAAGAAGGCCAGCGACGGGCAACTATAAATCCCCACGGGCCACTCGCGCAGACAACGGTTACCATTCTCGTCGCGCTGATGACGTATAATAAAACGCTGCAACGAGCTAATACTCAATGGAGCCGTGGGAAACTTCTCGAAACGATTATAGCTTAGGTCGATACCCTTGAGATAGGGCAGGCGCACGGCATAAAAATCGTCCGATAGTTTCGACAGATAGTTATAACTAAGGTCGATGGCCTCAAGCATATAGGCATTATCGCCCTTCATCGAACCGTTGGGAATGTGCTTCATTCCGTTTCCGGCAAGCACAAGAAAGGTCATAGGCGAATTTTTCTTGAAGAGTATGCCGGGGAAGGTCTCAAGGCGGTTGTTCGACAGATTAACCTCGGAGACATTCACTCCGCGGAAATTATCGCCATTCTCGAACCCCTCGATAAGGTTGTACGAAAAGTCAATCGAAGGAACAACGTGCACCGACTTTGCATTGAAAATGTCGGGGAACAGCTTCAGGCGGTTGTTGCTGCAAGTAAAACTTTCGAGCTGCGCAAAGCCGCAGAAGTATCCATCCTCGGCACAAGGAATCTCTGTTATTTTATTGTTGTCGAGGTAAATTTTTGCAATCTGTATCTCCTTGCCAAAGGGGTGCAGCGTCTCTATTTGGTTGCTTGCACAGTCGAGCATTCCCAATTTCACCATCCTCTTCAGCCGCTCGTGCGAGGGAAACTCTTTCAGATTGTTGTAGCCCATATAAAGAATCTGAAGCGTTGCGCAGGGGGCACCGTCGATGATGGCCTCCCAATCGGCCTTAAGCTGCTCGCCGGGGATACCCTTGTTGCAAGCAACATTCAGCTGAATGAGCTCGGGCAGCTGCGCCAGCATCTCGACGGGCAGTGCCCCGAGGTTGCGGCAGTTGTAAATCTCAAGGTCGGTGAGCGCCGTCATATTGCTCCACGAGAGAGTGTCCCTCTCGGCATAGAAGGGCGACGAGGGCTCAATATCCCTAAAGAAGTCCTCGGACGTGATGGGCGAATTTGCTATATAAAATTGTTCAAGATTCTTAAGGCGCATCAACGCACGCGAGACACCCGTAATTCCGTTGGTAAGGTCGCCAAATTGAATATGTTTCAGCGAAACACCCTTTATAATGGGCTCGGCCGTAGCGTCAGCCTCGATGGTCTTTATCCAATCGGCCGAGAGCCCCAAGCGAAAATCGCGCTCAAGGAAATGCTTCTCGTAATCGTAGCGCATAGCCTCTTTCTGCGCGGCGCTCATTGTGGGCGATACATCTTGGAACAGATGACCGCCGATGAGCTCGGAGTGTGTACCCAACGACAGAATGACAAGCTCGGTGAGCTGTCCGATGGCATCGGAGACAACACCCTTTGCGCCCATTCCCGCAATTGATATTGTAGCCACACGGCCGTTGGCGTGCAGCTGCACTCCCGGCTGATAGCCCCACATATCAATGTCGCAGTTAAAATTCCAATTGCTTCCGGGGGCAAGCTCCTGTCCCTTGTATTTCCAATTTACACCGTCGAGAGCCTCCCAAATTTCGCGCAGGGCAATATAGTCCTTAAGATACTCGGCCGTCTCGCTTATGCTCACGGGTACCTCGACGTTGCGCGTCTCGACATTATCGACAACGGTGAAACGCTCGGCCCCTTCGACTTTTGCCGCTTCGAGGATATTTTTGCCCTTTTTATCGGAGTATGTTACGTAGCTGCTCACCTCGTATGTACCCGCTTCGAGCCACACGAGAGTGTCGCACACGCCGTATGCCGTCGAGGCGTTCTTCCCGGGGTACAGAGCCTCATCGGCCGAGCCCTCGCGGAAATCCTCGGTATATTCCACCGGCACCTTTTTAACAGACGTTACCTCCTGCGTAAATACATTCTTGACGTTAATATCCACCATTTTTATATTGGCAAAGGGATAAGCCTCGTACTCCGACGCACGCGTCCGGGGCAGTCTCTTTACCAAGCGGAAAGAGGCCATTCCACGCGCAACAACATCTACGGGGATATTTTTCACCGTAAGACCGCCAGCAATAACCTCGAATGTATTATCCTCCATCGTACCCGAGAGAAGAACCTCGTCGAGCTTGCCATAAATGTAATATCCTATTATGGTATATTCGCCCGCAAGAAGCTGAATCTTCTCGCTGCGCAGTCCAAACTCGGCATTCTCTTCATTAAAAGCACCGAGCAGCAGCGTCTGCGAGATTGTCGAGCCGCCATACTGCATAACCACTTTTACTTTATGCGCATCGGATAGCTTGTCAAGAGGGGCCGCCGCACGGCTCTGCGAGGCCTCTTTCAACAGCTTGAATTGCGCGTAACCATACTGCTGCAAGGGTGCCTTATCGTCATCCTCGGAGCATCCTGCAAGCCCCATTGTCAACAGGGCCGCAAGCATACACATATATATTCCAAAATGCTTCATTGTGATAATATTTTAACAGCCTTTAACTATTGAGGCCTTACAACCAATGCTTTTATACCCTTACCCTCGGGCGAGATGAACACCACAATATAAGGTGTCTTTTTAACCTTTACGCTTGCGTAGTAATCATCCTCGTCGTTCATTGCAACCTCGTACGAGACATCTTTAAGCGGAATATCGTTGCCTTCGGTGTCAATTATACAAATTGATTCGATGGTTGCACCTTTCCACTGTTCCTCGGTTAGATGGGGGAACACCTGAAGCACGCGTCCCACACGCGAGCGTACGGTGTAAATCTCCTTTGTTCCGAAGCGCTCGATGATATACGCGGCAAGCTCCATATCAGTCTCAAGCGAGCAGGAAACAGTTTGAATCATCATATAAAGAATATCGAATCCCGTGCCCGGGTCGAGTGTAATATCCGATTTTATGACAAGCGCCTTGAGGTATTTGCCATCCACCCCGCGCAGAACAAGCACAATGGGCTGTGCAAGGCTCTTGAGCGAGATATAATAGTTATCCTCGGCGTCCATTGCAATTTCAAGGCCGACAGCCTCCCAAGAGAGCTCGTTACCCTCGGCATCGAGGACTATTGTGGCATCCTTACTCCACGCCTCCCAATGACGCTCTGTCAGATGGGGGAATATTTGCAGATATACTCCTGCGTCGGCCTGTGTGGCATAGACTTTTTCGAGCGAGAATTTCTCCTTTAGCATCGACAAGAAAGAGGGGTCGCTCTCCTCGAAACAGTCGAGCTCGGTAACCATACTCTGCATTACGGTGAAGCCTGTGCTTGTATCTACATAGTCGCTTACCTGTGTAACCTCTATCATCACATTGTTATATACCGAGTCGATGAAAGAGACGTCGCCGAGGCCTCTGTAAAGAGCCATTATGCTGTCGTATGTGGCCGCGGGAAGAGCAACCACGTAACCCTTGCGCTGCCCCTCGGTCTCGGCGGGGAAGGGGGCGCCGCTGATGCTCACCTGCGAGGCATCATCAGCATCGACAGAGACGCTGAGCCAGCTATCCTCGGGGCTCATAAGGGTGAGGGTATTATCCTCGCCCTCGTCGAAGCACAGATAGCGGCAGTCGTAGTTGAGCGTCGTTACCCGATAGGGCACCGAGTGGCTGTAACAAACAGAGTCGCCCGTCATTGCATTGACGGTGCTAAAGAGCGTAGCGTCGGCCGAGAGGTTCCACCCCCACGGATTCTCGCCCTCTATTTTTATCCTCTTGGGCGACATTCCCGAGTAGGTAATTTCGTATGGGAAGGTTGCGGTGCTGTCGCTGTTGAAGAATGTGATAATCTCTTTGCAGGGCAGCGCCTCGAAGCTCTCATCGACACTCAGACGGAATGTGCGACGGCGCGCGTTATCCTCGTCGGTTGTAACCGTAAATTCGTCAATCCATCGGGGTTTTTCGGATACTCCAAAGTCGAAATTGGCCTCCACCGCAAATTCAATCACTCCGCTCGACGAGAGTGCTATCGAGCTACACTCCTCGCCATCGGCTGTAACGACGCGCAGCTCATAGGCCATAGGGGCACGCCTAACGGTGGCAATGGTCTCTTTAACACCGCGACGCATTATTGTGAGCGTTGCCACGCTCGCGGTAAACTGTTGCGCCTCGCCGCCCACCTTTATATAGACGGCAGCCTCGGGCGCGGTACTCATAATATCGTGGGCGAATGTTACTCCATCGGTCGAGAGTGTACACCATATTGCGTCGCTCGACAGGCTCCACTCGCAGCCCGCATTAAACTCGATTGTTTCTGTCGCCCCCTCGGCACTGTTTATGGCCAGAGGCTTATCGAAAATGGGCGCCAGAGGCTCGACGGCCTCTTTATCGTCGTCCGAGCAGGCTGCAAAGGCAAGCGCCGCAAGCAGCATCAGAGACGCCGGCATCCACTCTTTTAATCTTTTCATATACATCGTTTTTTTCGGTAAATTATCAATAACCCTGCTCGATGAGCTTGGCAGCCTCATCGTCGCTTATCCACTCGACAGCGTTGATGAATGTACCCACCACATTACTGCCCTCGGCCATTCCCGGCACGTAGAGCGTCATATATTGGAAGACGAATTTCTCGCAGCTGCTATAGTACGAGGTATATTCGGGGGCACCGCGCGCCATTATATAACCGTCGCCATATATTGTGCCGAAGGCCTCGGCGGTAGCTGCAAACTTTTGGTCGTCCATCTTGATGAGCGGATTTAGAATATCATCGGTGAGAAATTCTATTCTAAGGTCGTAGCCGTCGTAAAAATAGTTGCGCATTATTATGGTATTCTCGCGCTCGGGGTCAATCTCGCTGCGAATGAGGCGCATATCCACATTCATATAATTCATAATGTAGGTTGATGATACCACGCAGTAGCCCGTAAATGCGTTAATGTCGAATGTGCAGGCCTTGCGCAGCTCGACCTGTGCGCGGGTGCCATAGAGGCTCCACTCGCTCTCTTTGTCGATAAGCAGATTGAGCGTTACGCCCAGCGAGTCGTAAACGTCGATATTCTCGTGGAATCCGCGCATACGCAACACTCCCACATGCTCGCCCGCCTTTATCGTAACACTGTTCTGTTCAAGTGCAAAGTGTCGGCCTTCGATGGCATTTGTGGCCTGCTCCACAATCTCGACGGCGACGGTGCGGTCGTAGTCGCACGTCTGTGTGGCGGCGATGGGAATCTCGAAATACTCCTCACTATTTTGCACGGGGAACACATACATTGTATCCGAGAACATTACGTAGTCGGGGCCGCCGTATGTCGTGTATTCTGCGTCGCAGGCTGCCACCGCAAGGAGCAGTGCCGACGCCGAGCACAATTTTGTCATTATCTTTTTCATATAGTGCAAATTTTCCTATTTTTACTTATTGCTGTCGTTGGGCTCAATATCGGCGCCGGGCGACTCGAGCTCGTGCTGAGGGATGGGCCACACAAAGAGTGGATTATCGGCCTCAATCCTCAGGCTGCTGCCGTTCGATAGCGATTGGCTCTGCGGGGTGCGCTCGAAGCCTTTGCTCCAGCGTTTAAGGTCGGTGAGGCGGAAGCCCTCCATATAAAGTTCTTTTACGCGCTCGCTCTCGATAACATCCATTGCCGTTGCTCCGTTGAGTGCCGCCGAGCCGCCATAATTCATATAGCGTGCGGTGCGCAGCTTTGTAATATCTTTCGAGGCCAACGAATAGTTGGGTGTTTCGAGGTTGCAGTAAGCCTCGGCACGAATAAGATACTGCTCGGAGAGGCGAAATACCTTTGGCATCGACACATTCAGCAGACGAGCCTCGTTGTAAAGGTCTGTGTTACCCCAATATTTTATGAGCAGAGGCCAAGCAAGGCCGTGGCTGTATCCCGTCTGGTAATTCTGGAAAAAGCTGGCCTGACGAAGGTCGCTTGCCTCGTACAGATTAAGCACCCACTGCGCAGGCACATAATCGGGCTTGAAAGAGGTGTAATCGTAGTTGAAGAAGATTGTTCCCAAAGCACCGCCATAGTTGGTGCTTGTAAAGCCCACCTTCCATATTACCTCGGTCGAGTTGTCGCTTGTCCACATATAGTCGTAATAACTCTGCGAGGAGCTATAAGCCGCCGAGGCACTCGAAAGGGCATAGTATCCGCTCTCTATTACTTTGGACGAGTATTCTATGGCTGCCTCGTAGTCGCGCATATAAAGAGCGACGCGCGCGCGCAGTGCATACACGGTATATTCGTTAAAATAGATGGTATTGTATAGAGGCCCGAAATATGTGGGGTCGTAGTCGTCCTCAAGTGCAAGGAGCTCGGCTGCACGGTCAAGGTCGCGCAGCACCAATTGATAAGAGTCGTAGAGCGAGGCGCGCTTAATCTGCGGCTTTTCGTAGTAATGCTCGGTGAGCACGACGCCCGGAGTACTCTTGGCCTCGTCGTCGCTCTTATAATCCTTGCAGTAGAGTTTTATCAGCTCGGCGTAGGCCAATGCTCGCGCAAAATAGGCCTCGCCGCAATATTGGTCGAGGCGGTCGAGCAGGTCGTCGTCGGTGAGTGTCGTGCGTATCTTGGCTGCATTGTCGAGTAGAAAATTACTGCGTCCTATTACATCGTACAGCGCACCATAGACTGCCTCGACCTGTGCGTTTGTGGCAAGAATCTCCCAGCGCCACACGTCGCCGTAGGTGTTTGTGTAACCGTTAACGGCATATACAAAATCGGCCTGAATGTCGGGCAGCAGCGTCAGATAACCGCTGTAAAGCGCGGGGCTCAGAAAGGCCGAGTATATTCCTATCACTGCTTGGTCGGCCTGCTCGACGGTTACAATGGCCTTATCTTCGAGCACGGCATCCTCGGGGTATTTGTCGAGGCACGAGGCTGCGCTCAGCGCGGCCGCAAGCATCAATATGTAATTCTTAATTCTATTCATAGTTATATTTTCTTAGAATGTTAGTTCTAATCCACAGGTATATTGGCGCGACATTGGGTACTGCGCCTTATAGACGTTGCTCGACGACTCGGGGTCGAGGCCGCTGAATTTTGTCCAAGTGAGCAGATTCTGTGCCTGCACATAGAGGCGGGCCTTGCTGAGTATCTTGCTCTTGGAGAGCAGCGACTGAGGGAGCGAGTAGCTGAGCATAATGTTCTTCAGACGCAGGAACGAGGCATCCTCAAGGAAGCGTGTGTCCATCTGCGGGGTTACGCCGTATCGGGGAATATCGGTTACGTCGCCCGGAGCCTTCCAGCGGTCGTACAGCATACGCTTCGATTGGTTGTAGGCCGTGTAGAGGCCGTTGCTCTCCTCGAAAAAGCGGTCGTTGTTGAACATCCAACGGTCGGCCACCCAGCTGAAGTGAGCGCTCAGGCTGAGGCCCTTCCACGAAAGGGTCGTTCCGAATCCACCCTGCCACGGCGCAATGTAATTCTTGTCGAGCAGCACCTTATCGCCCTCGCTGAATACATTGGTAATTTCGCCATCCTTTGTGTACCACAGGGCGTCGCCGTTGGCAGGGTTGACACCGGCGTATCGGTTGATGTAAAATTGTCCGATTGAGTGCCCCACCACCAGCTTGGTCGAGGTATTTGAAATTTCGTACTCGTCGAGGCCGTTGTAAAGCTCGGTAATCTCGTTGTTGTTGTACGATGCGTTGGCGTTTATGTTCCACGTAAAGTCGCGTGTGCGGATAACATCGGCGTTCAGCGAAATTTCGACGCCTCGGTTCACCATCTCACCCACATTATCCCAGCGTGTGCCGAATCCGTTGTTCACATAAGACTGCGGAACAAGCATAAGCATATTCGTTGTCTGTTTGTGATAGAGCTCAAGGTCGAGGTTCAGGCGAGCGAAGAATCCCAAATGAATGGCAAGATTATTCGACCACAGCTGCTCCCAGCCCAATTTATCGTTGCCCTGACTGATGGCTGCAATGCCGGCGCTGCCCATATAATTGGCACCGCTGCCCACGAGCGCCAGATGGTCGTAGTCGGGGATTGAGGAGTTACCCGAGGTTCCCGTGCTCAGCGCAATCTGTGCATTAGTGAGCCAGCTGCTTGCGCCCTGTAAGAAACGCTCCTTGCGCACGTTCCACATAAAGCCCAGCGACCAGAAAGTGGCCCAGCGTCCGTGCTTACCAAAGCGCGACGAGGCGTCGGTGCGCAGCGAAAGGTCGGCAAAATACTTCTCGTTGTAGTTATACTCGCCGCGACCAAAGAACGAGAGGAACGCGTGGCTCGAGTGGCTGTTGGCCCACGAGACGGCTCTTGTACCCGATACGAGCGAGGTAAAAGCATCGTTATTCTGTCCGCTCGTAATAATCTGGAAACTCTCGGAGCGATAATCGACCCCCTCTTGTCCCAGCATAAAATTGAGCGAGTGGCGACGGTTAATCTTCAGATTATAGCTTGCGGTGTTTGTGATTGTCAGATTCACAGCATCGAAAGAGCTTCTTCCGGCCGCGCCGATACCGTTGTTACCCACAAATCCGGGGTAAGATTTCATATTAGCGGTAGAGTGAGTATAATCGACGCCCAAGCGCGAGCTTATTGTAAGATTCTTTATCGGGATAAATTCGGCGTATGCAACGGCCAGCGCCTTGTACTTTTTATTAAGCACAGGGTTACTGTTCATCCACTCGATGGGATTGTGCGAGGTACCCGTCCAGCTGCCGTCCGACGACGAGGCCACCGAGCCATCCTCGCGGTAGGGGTTCCAATAGGGCAGCATAAAGCGACACGCCGAGATGGGGCTGCTGAGCGAATATTCGCCCTCGTCGGCCTGCTGCACCTCTTCGTAGGTGAGCATCACATTTGTGCCTATCTTGAGCCAATCGGCCGTCTTTACGTCGCTGTTTGCACGCAGATTATAGCGCTTGAATGTAGAGCCCTGCGCAATGCCATCTTGGTCGAAGAAGCCTCCCGAGACAAAATAATTCAGCTTGTCCGAGGCGTAGTTTACCGATAGGTCGTAGCTTTGCAGACGCGCACGGTCGTTAAACACCGTTTCGAGCCAATTGACGTCGGTGAGACGCAGCACGTCGTAGTCCTGTCCCTCGTCGAGGCCAAGCTCCTGCTCGAAGAGAATGCGCTCCTCGGTGTTCATAAGACTCCAATTGCCGTGGGCCAGCTGCGAGTAGCCCCTCTGTGTGCGAAACGTAACATCCACCCTATCGGTCGATGTTCCGCGCTTTGTTGTTATCACCACCACTCCATTGGCCGCGCGTGCACCGTAGATAGACGTTGACGAGGCATCCTTGAGCACATTTATCGACTCAATATCATTGGGGCTTATGGCGTTAAAGTCGCTGCTTGTGATGGGCACACCGTCCAGAATAAAGAGCGGCGCAGTGCCCGAGTTTATCGAGTTTGTACCACGAATCTGAAACACCGCAGGCTTGCTGGGCTCGCCCGAATTAGCAATCACCGTCATTCCCGAGGTTAGTCCCTGCAAGGCTTGGTCGAATCCCACCGTGGGGACACTCTCAATCTTATCGGCCTTAACCGTCGATACCGAGCCCGAGATTGTACCCTTCTTGCGCACACCGTATGCAACCACCACAACCTCGTCAACCTCAATTGCTTCGGGCTCCATAGTAACATTAAGCGCCGAGGCAGCACCCTTTACCTTGATGCGCTGCGTAACATAACCCATATAGGTAAACACAAGGGTAGCCTCGCCCGGGGTTTTAATCTCAATGGAGTAGCGACCGTCAATATCGGTGGGAACACCGTTAGAGGTACCCTCCTGCATAACTCCGACGCCCACTAAAGGCTCATTGTCCTCGCCCGACAACACACGGCCACGCACAAGATAACTCTGCGCAAACAGAGACTGCACAGCCACACAGCCAAGCAAGACAAACAAAAGAAACAATCTTCTTTTCATCTTCTATATATGTGAAATACTTTTGTGATTATTTTGAATTATAATACCGATAAATATCGGCACCCATCATAAGAACCAAAATATAAAAAAAAATTAAAAATCGCGCAAAATTATATTTTTTTATTGACAAACAGAGTTTTTTAGCCCCAAAATTAAATTTTTACAATATATTTATTGAAAAAACGTAAATTTATTACAAAAAAATGTGTTATTTTGCCGACGTTAAGCACGAAAAATCAATTCACAAATATGAAAAAGGTATTTACAAGCATTATGCTGCTTATGGCAGCAGGTACAGCATTTGCACAAAATGCAGCCGAAAAAGTGCAAGAGAACGAAGCAACCATAAAGAGCTACTTTACAGGTTCATTGGCCCAGAATAGTGGTACATTAGAGCTTGATACACCCATCGCTCTTGATAATATTGAGCAGACACGCGCAGCCGTGTGGAGTGTATGGAAAAGTTCGGTCGAGGCCTTCGACGAGGAGAAACTCATCCCTCTGGGACAGCTCGAAGATAGAAAAACGGGTAAATGGAAACTCCCCGCAAGCCTTGAGCCCAACGCAATAATGCCTTACTATTGGGGAATAAACACCCTCGACAAGGTCGAGGGCAAGCTACCCTTGTTCCTCTATATGCACGGCTCTGGCGATAAGAATCAGGAGTGGGAGACAGGCATCGGCCTTTCGCTTCGCCGCTTCTACAGCCCCGCAGTATATATGGTGCCTCAGATTCCCAACACAGGCGAGTACTACCGTTGGGCCATACAGTCGAAGCAGTGGGCGTGGGAGAAACTATTGCGTCTGGCCTTCATGAATGACACAATCGACGCCAACCGCATCTACTTCTTCGGAATATCCGAGGGAGGATACGGCAGCCAGCGTCTCGCATCGTTCTATGCCGATTATCTTGCAGGAGCCGGCCCTATGGCCGGTGGCGAGCCTCTTCAGAATGCGCCTATGGAGAATGTAGCCAACATTGCATTCTCGCTGCGCACCGGCGCCCTTGACGACGGATTCGGACGCAACATCTGCACACAGAGCGCCCTCGACGCTGCCGACAGCCTTGCAGCAGCTCACCCCGGCTACTACAATCACTACATCGAGCTAATCCCCGGCGACGGACACTCAATAGACTATCGTCCCACCACCCCGTGGCTTGCAAAATACTCACGCAACCCCCACCCCAAATATTTCTATTGGGAGAATTACGATATGTACGGCCGCAAACGCGACGGTTTCTACAACCTTAGAGTAAACAGCAACCCCTCGATAACAAACAGCGACCGCAGCTGCTTCGAGGTAAAAATAGACAATAACACCATCGACCTCACCGTAAACAGAGTACGTTATCAGACAACCTACTCACAGGGTGGCATCCCGATGATTTTCTCCAAGAAATTCATCTCGGCCAAACGCGGTAACGTAACAATCTACCTTAACGAAGAGCTGTTCGACCTATCTAAGCCCGTAAAAGTAATCCTCAACGGCGAGGAGATTTTCAATGGCAAGGTAGGCACAAGCCTCAAGACAATGGTCGAGAGTTGTGCATTCTACTACGACCCCGAGCGTCTGTTCCCCGCATCAATCGACATTGACATTGCAAGCAAAAGCGCAGTCCCCACAGCAATAGAAAATGTGAAGGACGAAAAAAAAAACAATGAAGTGATTTACGACATTAGCGGACGCCGCGTCGAGAATACCACCGCGAGCGGCATTTATATTCAGGATGGAAAGAAAATCTTAAAATAAGAAACACCCCGACAACACACAAAAAGCGCAAGGATTTTTTTATTTTCCTTGCGCTTTTTGTGTATAAACATCTGTCAGGCCCGACAGCTACACATTCAAAATATTTCTCAGAATCCACCAAAAGAAGAATAGAAAAACATACAGAATTAAAATCCTGCGACTGTATATAATTTTGTTCATCCTGTCGAAGAGCCCATTTACATTATACCACTTTCCAAGCACCGCCAACGCAGCATAAGGAATTGAAAAAATCAAAAAAGGATTCAAGCAAAAAGCTTCGCAAAAGCGACCATTTAGTAAAGCGTGCAAAAAGCGCTGCACACCACACGAAGGACAATAAGTACCCGTCAAAAGCCACCACGGACATTTTGGAACCCACACATAATCCCGCGGAGAGAACAGATAATAAAAGATACCGATGGCAATAATAACCATCGGTATCAAAATCCTGATAATTTTTATCGACATCCGTTAGTAAGAATTACATCGAAGCTGCCACACCTAAAAACACAACGAAAATAATGTACAGAACAATAAAAACTAAAGAACAGATGGCACCCCACAAAGAGAATTTCTTAGCATCCTCCGATGCCTTGATAGCCTCATCCTGACGACCCGAATACCACAATTTCTCAACCGAGGCAGCCTTTACAATAGCAACAATACCCAAAGGAAGACAACAAAGAATAGTTGACAAAATAGCCCATACCAAATTACTGTCGGGACAATGTTGATTTAAATTAGAATTACTCATAATCTTAATATTTTTTAATTATTTATAAAAATTTTGCCGCAAAAATAGGTAAAAGGGATGAAATTCCCCCCCCCATTTGTTAAATTGTGTTGACGGTTGTAAATATAGAAGATTTTTTGGGGAGCATTTAAATTTATGCTTACAATCTAATCCATATAAACACGTACAACTTTTAAAAAAAAATAAAAAGAATGTGTAACTCGCATTTTTTACACTATCTTCGCACAATAAACGAGAAAAACAGAAAATGAGCACCGAATTTGACATACGAGGCAAACACAGCGACAAGGAGTTTGAAAATGCCTTGCGCCCCCTCTCGTTCGGCGATTTTAGCGGACAAGAGAAGATTGTGAGCAACCTCGGAATTTTTGTACAGGCAGCAAAGATGCGTGGCGAGTCGCTCGACCACGTGCTTCTGCACGGCCCCCCGGGATTGGGAAAAACCACTCTGAGCAATATTATAGCCAATGAATTGGGCGTTGGATTCAAAGTAACGTCGGGTCCCGTGCTCGACAAGCCCGGCGACCTTGCAGGCATTCTCACCTCGCTCGAACCCAACGACGTTCTTTTCATCGACGAGATTCACCGTCTCTCGCCCATTGTCGAGGAGTATCTATACTCGGCAATGGAGGATTATCGCATAGATATTCTCATCGACAAAGGCCCCTCGGCACGCTCCATTCAGATTGACCTGAGCCCCTTTACCCTAATAGGCGCCACCACCCGCAGCGGACTGCTCACCGCCCCCTTGCGTGCCCGTTTCGGAATAAATATGCACCTCGAATATTACGACAGCAAGACCCTCGCGGGCATTATAGCCCGCTCGGCTCAGATTCTGAAAGTGTCGTTCGACGAGGAGGCCACCTACGAGATTGCCCGCCGCAGTCGCGGCACGCCCCGAATTGCCAACGCCCTGCTGCGACGCGTGCGCGACTTTGCACAGGTGATGGGCAACGGACACATAACAAATTCCATCGCAAAATTAGCACTCGAAGCGCTGAATATAGACAAATTCGGCCTCGACGAGATTGACAACAAGATTCTGTGTACCATAATAGACAAATTCAAGGGCGGCCCCGTGGGCATCGGCACAATAGCCACCGCGCTTAGCGAGGATGCAGGCACAATAGAAGAGGTCTATGAGCCTTATTTAATAAAGGAGGGCTTCCTGAAGCGCACCCCCCGCGGACGCGAGGTAACCGACCTTGCCTATAAGCATCTGGGACGCAGCCGCTACGGAGCAAGCGAGGGGTCGCTGTTCTAAAAAACAGACATAAGGCAATGGCAAAATTACAATCGCTACTGAAAGATACCGTAATATACGGCCTGAGCAGCATAGTGGGACGCTTCTTGAACTATCTGCTGGTGCCCCTCTACACCTACACAATGACCGCCGAGTCGGGCAACTACGGCATTGTTACCAACGTATATGCGTGGGTGGCACTGCTGTTGGCACTGCTCACTTTTGGGTTCGAGACAACCTTTTTCCGCTTCGCAAACGAAAAGGGGGCCGACGTCCCCAAAGTACTATCAATGTCGTTGCAGGTAGTGGGCTCACTTTGCGCACTGTTTCTGCTTGCAGTGTTCATAAATATTGACACCATTGCCCGCGCACTCGACTATGACGACCACCCCGAATTTGTTACAATGATGGCCGTCGTTGTATCGCTCGACGCCATTCAAGCCATACTCTTCGGATACATACGCCAGCGTAAACGTCCGTGGAAATTTGCAGGCCTCAAGCTGCTGTTCATTGCAATGAACATTGCAATGAACCTTGTAGCCTTTCTGCTTCTGCCGTGGCTATACAAAGAGCACCCCGAGACGGTCGGAGGGTTCTACGACCCCAATAATCAGGCCTATTATATATTCCTGATAAACCTCATCTGCACATCCTCGATAACCCTCTTCCTGCTGCCCGAGCTCAGCCTTTATCGTCCCACCGCCGACACACGTATGCTGCGCTCGATGCTCTCCTACTCGTGGCCGCTGCTACTGCTTAGCCTCGCAGGCATACTGAACCTGCACGCCGACAAAATTATTTACAAATGGCTTGTCCCCGGCGAGCGCGGCGAGGTAGAGCTTGCCATCTATGGTGCCGTAGTGAAAGTAGCCGCCATAATGGCAATGCTTATGCAAGCCTTCCGTTTCGCCTACGAGCCTTTCGTCTTTGGCAGCAGCGCTCAAAAAGATAGTAAAGAGCTCTATGCAAAGGCAATGAAATATTTTATCATCGTGGCGCTGATGGCCTTCTTGGCGGTAATGTTCTATATGGATATTTTGCGCCATCTTATAGCCTCGGACTATTGGGAGGGGCTGAAAGTTATTCCTTTTGTTATGATGGCCGAGATTTTTATGGGCATCAGCTTTAATCTCTCATTCTGGTACAAGCTGAACAACGAGACGTGGTGGGGCGCAATATTCTCGTTCAGCGGATGCGCGGTGCTCTTTGCCATTAACATAATTTTTGTGCCGCAGTATGGCTATATGGCCTGCGCTCTTGCCTCGTTCACGGGATATTTTGTCGCGATGCTTCTCTCCTACATTGTGGGACAGCGCCGTAACCCCATCCGCTATAATCTTAAAGAGATTGGTGCTTATGTTCTTTTGGCTGCCGTGCTCTATGGAATATCCTACTTTGTACCCATTGCGAACAGTTGGGCAAAAATGGCATTCAACACACTGCTGATGATTCTGTACGTAGCCTATTTTATAAGAAAAGACCTTCCGCTGAAACAAATACCCTTTGTGAATCGTTTTTTCAAATGAGGCAACCGCCCCGTTTGAAAAAGCAATAATGAACATACTCAAAAGTCTATACAGCGAGCTTAAAGGACGGCTCGACCCCTCGCCCGACAAAGAGAACGAGAGCACCGTCATTGAGAATGTACGCCGCGCCGTCGAGTTTCGCGGAGTAACGCTGTGGATTCTTATTTTTGCCGTGCTGATAGCCTCTATCGGACTTAATATCGACTCGACACATATGATATTCGGTGCGATGCTCATCTCGCCCCTTATGGGCCCCATAATAGGCATTGGCCTTGCCGTGGGCATCAACGACGCCGAGCTTATGAAGCGCTCGCTGCGCAATCTGCTGACAGCCTCGCTCTTTGCCATCGTTGCCGCAACAATATATTTTTGGGTCTCTCCGCTTGGCGAGGCGCAGTCGCAACTGCTGGCGCGAACCTCGCCCACAATGTACGACGTTATTGTGGCCTTCATAGGCGGCGCGTCGGGCTTTTTGGCGCTCAGCAGCACAGGCAACCGCATACAGGTGATTGTGGGTGTTGCAATATCGACGGCGCTTCTGCCGCCACTGTGTACTGTCGGATTCTGCCTTGCCACGGGGCGATGGCTGCTGGCCGCGGGCGCACTGTATCTGTTCTTTATAAACTCGGTGTTTATAGCCGTATCCACCTATCTTGGTGTGCGCATTCTCAGATTCTCGCCAAAAGTCTTTGCCGATAAACAGCACGAGAAGCGCGTTAAACGTATGCTCATAGCACTATCGGCAATTACTCTGCTGCCCTCAATTGTGCTCACATATAATATTGTGCGAAAAACACTCTATATGCAGAATGCCGATAATTTCATCGCCGGGGAACTGCATTTTCAGGGGGCGCACATTATAGAAAAACAGATTGACTACCCCGCGCGCAAGATAGAGGCCGTGTATATTGGCAACCATATTCCCACGGCGCTTATAGAGAATATACGCCGGCGGCTGCCGCAGTATCATTTAGAGGGCACACGCTTAGAGATTATTCAGGATGGGGCGCGGCGCGACAGCCTTATGCTGAGCTCTCTGCGCACTAATATTGCGCAGGATATTCTGCACAGCCGCGACTCGGCGGCACGTGAGCAGCAGCGACTGATAGCCTCGATGCGCGACAGCCTCGACGCACTCTATCGTTACGCCGCGCTCGATACGCAGCTCCTTTACGAGGGCAACGCACTGCTGCCTGCGATAAGAGGCGTTGCAATAGGCTGTCTGTGGAGCAGCAGCCTCGACACGGCGCGCACCGACGAAAAATTCTCGGCCTTTACACGAATAACTCTTGCGCACCCCATCGACAGCGGCACACGCACACGCCTCATAAATTGGGTGCGTCGGCGCACGGGCGACCCCGATATTTTCATTGATTTTTACAACGAAAGAGAATAGTCTGCCGCAATAAGAAATATTAAAAAAACGTCGATTCCACCGCGAAAAAAAAGAAAAATTCCCATATAGCAGCCATCGCCCGCAATATGGGAATATATTATTAAGGAAGAGACTTATCACACAGTGCGGTGCACCTCGATGCCCTCGACAAAAATGGCACTGAAAGGACGCGCAGGACACACATATTCGCAGGCACCGCAGCCCAAGCAACGCTCGGCATCGACCATAGGAATTTTGGCTGCACCGGGCTTATCCTTACACTCAATCATCTTTATGGCACCGTTGGGGCAGTGGCGAGAGCAGTTGCCGCACGACACTCCATCGCGGTAGGCTATGCAGTTGTCGGCCACCCACACTGCGGTACCAATCTTGACAGCGCTCTTCATAGCCTTTTCAATGGGCTTTATGGCACCGTTGGGACACACCTGCGAACAGGCGTTGCACGAGGGACGACAGTATCCGCGCTCGAACGACATTTCGGGCTGCATAAGGCGCTCGAGGCTTTGCGAGGGGCGCAGCACGTCGTTTGGACATTTCGAGACGCACAACTGACACGCCGTGCAGTGCTGCGTAAAATTCTTTACACTCTCGGCCCCCACGGGGACAACGGGTACCGTGCGCTTGGGCACACGCTTATCCTCAATTACGGCAAGGCCGCCATCGACCTTTTTATCGGCCTGTGCCACAAGCGACGAGGCCACAAAAGAACCTCCTATCGCAAGGAACGAACGACGCGCCGTGTCGGCCTTTTCCCCATTCTCGGCCACACTCTTTGTCCATCCCACATATTTATAACCGATGGCACCGCGCTTGCACTTATCGACACAATTCATACACGCAACGCAACGACTATGGTCTATTGTGTGTGCCCCGGCGTCGATGCACGATGCCTTACAACTGCGCTCGCACACCTTGCAACCGTTACATTTTGAGGTATCGACAACCATTTTAAATAGCGAGAAGCGCGACACAAAGCCCAAGAGCGTGCCCACGGGGCAGACACTGTTGCACCACGTGCGGCCGCCGCGCCACGCAAGCACAAAGAGCACTATAAAAGTAACGACGGCAACAGCAAGCGTCGCGCCGCTGCGCAGCCACACGTCCACCGAGTAGAAGGCGTAACTATCGGCACGTTCGGCAGCGTAGGCCAGCAGATTATTGCCCCACAGATAGAGGGGCGAGAGCAGATTATTCACAATGCGTCCGTAGGCACTGTAAGGCTCGATGAGTGCCGCCACCCACGAAAATCCCGCCACAAGCAGCGCGATAAAAAGCAGCAGAAAGGCTGTGCGCAACCATCTGTTCTCTTTGGAAAAGCCGAAGCGCAGACGCTTACCCTTGCGTCGGCCCGAGAGATTGGAGACAATATCCTGCATCACTCCCAACGGACATATTACCGAGCAATAGACCCTGCCGAAGAGCAGCGTCAACAACAGCAACAGGGCTACCACAGCCACATTCACAGCCAAAATGGCAGGCACAAGCTGCACGCGTGCCATCCACCCGAGCCACGAGTGAAAAACACCGGTAAAATCGAGGAAAAGCAGTGTTATACCAATGAAAAAAACT
This sequence comes from Bacteroidaceae bacterium, assembly GCA_017407905.1. Classification (GTDB taxonomy): domain Bacteria; phylum Bacteroidota; class Bacteroidia; order Bacteroidales; family Bacteroidaceae; genus HGM04593. The sequence goes on from JAFQVS010000016.1 coordinate 25,930, forward strand.
GCTGCCGAAAATATTCTTATCTTGCGTAACATATTCATAAAGCATTAAGAAACTGATTAAATAAAGCCATCGCCCTTAACCGTCTGCACAAACTCGTCGATGCGGCGCATCTCACGGGCAATTTTTATTCTCTGCGGGCAGTGAGTCTCGCACTCGCGACAGCCCACGCACTTATCGGCCTGACGCATACGGGGCACCGTGCGGTCGAGCCCTATGAGAAAAGCTCTGCGCTGCTGGCGATAATCCTCGTCAAGCTCGTTCTGCGGCATTGTACCCTCGTTCAGACAGCGATTATAGTGCTTGAAAATTGAAGGAATGTCGAGGCCGTAGGGGCAGGGCATACAATATTTACAATCGGTGCAATCGACATTCTGGAAACTCATTTTGCGGCGGGCAACGTCGCTCAAAAGAGAAAATTCCTCGTCGCTGAGCCATCTCAGTGGCGAGTATGTGCGAATATTATCCTGAAGATGCTCCATATAAGTCATTCCACTAAGAGCCGTGAGCACATTCTCGAAACTGCCCACAAAGCGGAAGGCCCACGATGCGACGCTGTTCTGCGGCTCGCGCTCCTTGAGCATTGCCATTGCCTGATAATTCATTGTGGCCAGCGAACCACCCAAAAGCGGCTCCATTATAACCACGGGGATACTCTTCTCGGTGAGGCGATTATACATATACTCGGCCGTGGGGTTACCACGCTCCCAATCGACGTAATTCATCTGAATCTGTATAAAATCCCACTGAACACCGGCCTCGTCGAGCATATAGTCGAAAAACTCTTTGCTGCCGTGGAACGACCATCCGAGGTTTCTTATCGTCCCCTTTTTCTTCTGTTCCAGCAGATAGTCGAGCAGACCATTCTCGATGAAGCGCTTCTTGTAAGCATCCAAATTACCAAGATTATGCAGCAGCAGATAGTCGATATAATCGACACGCAACTCCTTAAGGGAGTTTGCGAACATCTCCTTGCCAAACTCAAGCGTGTTGTTCCCGCGCATATTCGAGAGCTTGGTTGCAATAAAATATTTGTCCCTCGGGTGGCGACTGAGAGCAATTCCTGTCGCCTGCTCCGATTTTCCGCGACAATATACGGGCGCCGTATCGAAATAGTTTACTCCGTGCTCTATGGCATAATCGACCAGACGGTTCACCTGCTCTTGGTCGATGACATCGGCGCCCGAGTCGTCCTTTTTCATCGGCAGACGCATCATTCCATAGCCCAAGAGCGACACAGCGTCGCCACACGGATGTTTGCGATACTCCATTTTTCCTTTGGGAACCTCGCCGCCCGCACCCTCGGCCACATATTTAACACTTTTTTTATCGTCGCATCCAATCAAGGACGAAGCGGCCACCACAGCAGCGCCCGCACCCAAACGCTTCAAAAAGGAGCGACGCGAGGCGTCGCACCCATCCTTATACTCTTTCATCGTTTGATAATTTCTTTGAGGCTGTTTTTTTAACAACCTTATTTATTATTTACGCGAATATAAATGATTCTTAACGTCTTTTCCAATAAATTGTAAGAAAATTTACAAAAAACGGCAAAATTACGAGGCCACGCATCGTCGATTGAGGCAATTTTACCCGTCAGAGAACAAATTACTGCAAAAAAAGAACAAAATATTTGCATTTATCAAAATAGCATCGTATCTTTGCACCGCAAAAATGATGGCGAGATAGCTCAGCTGGTTAGAGCGTCGGATTCATAATCCGGAGGTCGTGGGATCGTGACCCACTCTCGCTACAAAAAGAACAGCCCTTAAAGGCTGTTCTTTTTGTTTATCCCCCACACCCTGCACCCCAAAAAGTGGCTCAGTAGCAAAAAGGTGTGGTCGAGATAATTACCTTTTGTACGTATTATATGAAGCTGTTCTTGATGGAGAAAA
>JAFQVS010000017.1 GCA_017407905.1 Bacteroidaceae bacterium
AGATTTTCTGCACTCGCTTTGATAAACGCCAAAATAAATTTTGCGTTTCTCGCTCGTTTGCGGTTATCTTTGCGCTGTCGCGCGAAGATTTTCTGCACTCGCTTTGATAAACGCTAAAATAAATTTTGCGTTTCTCGCTCGTTTGCGGTTATCTTTGAGCTTACACTCGAAGATTTTCTGCACTCGCTTTGATAAACGCTAAAATAAATTTTGCGTTTCTCGCTCGTTTGTTGTATCTTTGCAAACAATTTTGTGCATAGTGCCGTGTTCCGCTCTTTGGCGGGGCGATTCTCAGCTTTTTCGGCGGACGTTTAACGATGCCCCGATAGTTGCCGGAAAATACTTTTGCACACGATGAAAATAAGAATTTATGAGAAGAATATTTTTTATACTGCTGACGGCTTTGGTGCTGTTTGCCTCGTGCTCGCCATATAACAAACTGCTCAAGCAGACGACCGATATTGAGTATAGATACGAGGCGGCAAAAGAGTATTACATAAATGGCGAATATTCTAAGGCTGCCCCTCTGCTCGAAGGGCTTATCCGCGTCTTTAAGGGCACGGCAAAGGCCGAGGAGTCGCTCTTTCTGCTTGCAATGTGCTACTACGAGTCGCACGACTATTACACAGCGTCGCAATATTTCAGCACATACTACAAGAATTATCCCCGCGGCGAATATACCGAGCTCTCGCGCTTCTACTGTGGAAAATCGCTCTACAACGGAATAACAGAGCCCGAGCTCGACCAAACAGACACCTACACGGCGATAAACGAATTGCAACTGTTTATGGAGTATTTCCCCGCCAGCAAATATCGCGACGATGCACAAAAAATGATGTTCGAGATGCACGACCTTTTGGTAAAAAAAGAGTATCTCTCGGCAAAATTGTATTACGAGCTTGGCGACTATATGGCCTATATGGGAAACAACTATCAGGCCTGCATAGTAACAGCGCAGAATGTGCTTAAGGATTATCCCTATACCTCGTTGCGCGAGGAGCTGTCGATACTCATCCTGAGAGCAAAATATAAGATGGCCGTGCACAGCATCGAGAGTAAAAAAATAGACCGTTACCGTGATGCGGTCGATGAGTATTACTCGTTCAAGAACGAATTTCCCGCAAGCAAATATCTGCCCGAGGCCGAGGAGTATTACGCTGCCGCTCTTAAAGTGGTAAAAGAGTAAAAAAAAAGGTCGCTCATTTCGGGATTTTTGCCCGGACACGCACAACAGACAAAGAAAATAGAATAATAACATAATAGCTTCAAAAACAATGGACTACAAAAAGACAAACGCCCCCACAACTACGGTAACACGTAATATGGCCGATTTTGTACAAGAGACCGGTAATGTTTATGAGTCGGTGGCTATCATCGGCAAGCGCTCTAATCAGATTGCAGCCGAGATGAAAGAAGAGCTTCTGAAGAAACTCAACGAATTTTCATCTACTACCGACAATCTCGAAGAGCAATTCGAGAATCACGAGCAGATTGAAATTTCGCGTTTCTACGAGAGACTGCCCAAGCCCACACTCATTGCGGCTCAGGAGTTTATAGATGGAAAAGTCTATTTCCGCGACCCCTCTAAGGAGGTAAACGACGATGAGGATTGATTCCTTAGCGTAAAAAGAGAAAAAGTATATGAAATTTCGTATATACCAGCTCTTTTATGTGGCGGCAGTGGCATTGCTCATAGCCGCGCTCTGTATGCCTGTAACACAATTCATCGAGGCCAGCGGCGCAACAGCCCTAATGACCAATTTCAGCCTGCAACAGCCCGACGGCTCAAGCTCCTATGTGGTTTGTGCATTGGGCGTGGTGCTTATCTTTGCTGCCCTTGTAAATGTATTCGGGCTGTTAATCTCGTTCTTTCAGAATTTTGAATTGCAGAAGAGGGTGGCCATCCTGTCGGTGCTGCTGCTGACGGGATATTATCTGTTGCTGCTCATCTTCTCGCTGCTGCTCATCGAGGGAGTGTCGCTGTCGCTGATGGTGGCTGCAATCTTCCCCCTTATCGCCCTTGTGCTGAATGTAATGTCGTTCCTTTCGACCCGTCGCACCGAGGCTAAAATATTGGCCAGCGCATCGGGCTTCCGCCTCAGAGATTAACAGCGCTCTTAATGCTTTTATATAAAAGAGTACCACTAAAAAAGTGGTGCTCTTTTTTTTGTCCCTACTGAGGGCGAACAAAAGCGCTCGCAGCATTGTTCTTCAGAGAAAAACAAGATTATGGACAAACTGAAAATTACAATTTTTGCCGACCCCGTGTGTACGTGGTGCTGGGGCACGGCACCCGTAACAAGAGCCATCGAGCAGTGCTACGGCGATAGAGTGATTATGAATTATGTGATGGTGAAGATGGTGGATGATATTCGCACATTTAGCGAGCGACGTTTGCAGATAGGAGGCGACGACATTCCCCTCTCGAACCGAAATATGGCGAATGCGTGGCTCGATGCCTCGAAGATTCACGGAATGCCCGTCGAGGCGAAAGGATTCAGGCTGTTCGACGAGGAGCATCGTTCGACGGCGCCGCAATGCACGGCCTACATTGCAGCCGAAATGTTCTGCGAAAAAAGAGAGAGCGGCCCACAGAAGGCCCACCGATATTTAAGGGCGGTGCAGCAGGCAACCGCCGCCGAGGCTGTGCGCACCTGCTTGCCTGCGACGCTTGCCGACATTGCGGCCACAGTGGGTATTGAGCCCGAGTATATGCGCACTGCAATGGAGAGCGAGGAGGCGCGCCTGAGGCTGGCACGAGGCGAGCAGCTGGCCGCACACTACGAGGTGCAGAGCACGCCCTCTTTTTTGCTCGAATATAAGGGAAAAGAGCTTCTCGTTCAAGGCTATACACCATTCGAGGCCCTCGGCGAGGCAATAGCGAAACTGACGGGCGGCAGCATAAAGCCCGAGAAACAGGCGGCGCAGGAGACAATAAACGAAAAAGTGGCGCGTTACGTGGCTCGACACGGCTCGGTGTATCCCGTGGAAATTGCCACTGCATTCGCTCTTGGACGTCGCAGCGGGCACACTGCGCTGAATATTGAGTCGTACGAGCATCTGCCCGATATAATAGAGCAACTGCTCGGTGAGGAGAAGATTGCAATAACACCCTTTGCCAACAGCTTTAAAATATACTCGGTGGGCGAGGAGCGCACGCTCACACAGAAGCACGAGCGCGAGTATGCGCGCACAATGTAGTCTCCCCAAAGAAAGGCACTTTTTTTATCTGAAAATCCCCCAGAGGGTGAGCCCGAATTATATATTTTGGCCCACCCTCATCTGTTTTTCGTTTTTTTTACGTAAATTTGCAGCGAATTTATATGTAACATATTATGAGGAGTGTAAAATTCTTTCTTGTAGCTATGCTTGCTCCGCTGCTGCTATCCTGCTCGCAGCAAAAAGGCGAGACCGAGGTAATAATAGAGACGACAATGGGCACGATAGAGCTCAAATTGTATAACGAGACGCCCAAGCACCGCGACAATTTTATATCGTTGGCCGGTGAGCAATATTTCGACTCACTGCTTTTTCATCGCGTAATTCCCGATTTTATGATTCAGGGAGGCGACCCCGACTCGAAACACGCCCCCGCGGGTGTACGTCTGGGCGAGGGTGGCCCCGACTATCGTCTCAACGCCGAGATTCGTCCCGGCCTTATACACAAACGCGGAGCGCTGGCAGCTGCCCGCGAGGGCGACGATGTTAACCCCGCAAAAATGTCCTCGCCCAGCCAATTTTACATTGTGTGGGGTAAAGTGTACGACAAACAAGAACTTACGACGCTGGTGCGACTGATTGAGGAGCGTACGGGACGCACAATGAACCTGACAGCAGAGCAGGCCACAGCCTATACGACAGTGGGCGGAGTGCCTTTCCTCGACGGTGAATATACGGTCTTTGGCGAGGTTACAAAAGGCCTTGAGGTTGTAGAGAAAATTCAAAATGTCGAGCGCGACCAATTCGACCGCCCGCTCACCGACGTACGCATACTGAAAGTAACAATAAAGGAGGACTAAACGATGCTTAATATAGGAGACAAGGCGCCCGACTTTTTGGGCGTGGACGAAGAGGGACGCGAGCAGCGTCTCGGTGATTATGCAGGAAAAAGAGTAGTTATATATTTCTACCCAAAGGACAGCACCCCCGGATGCACCGCCGAGGCCTGCTCGTTGCGCGACGCAAGGGACGAGTTTTCCTCGGCCGAGTATGCCATAATAGGCGTAAGCGCCGACGGCGAGGCATCGCACAAGCGATTCAAAAATAAACACTCGCTGAATTTCCCGCTCATTGCCGACACGGATAAAAAACTAATCGAGGCCTTCGGCGTGTGGAGCGAGAAGAAAATGGCCGGTCGCACATATATGGGCATCCTGCGCACGACATTCATTATCGCGCCCGACGGCACAATCGAGCGTGTGATAAAAAAGGTGGATACAAAAAATGCCGCCCGACAAATTCTTGACAATAAGTAATTTAAACCATTTAAACGACAAACTATAATTATGTTAGACTTTTTTTCGGTAATTGCAACAGCAGCCGCTGCAAGCGACACTATTGCCACTGCTTCGCAAGGAATTGAGAGTGTAACCTCGGCATTGGCCGGCCTCTCGTACGAGGAGATTATGCAGATGATTGTAACATTCTGTATCTCTTTTGGTGTTAAAATAATAAAAGTATTGCTCGTGTGGGCAATTGGACGTTGGGTAACAAGGCGCCTCATCTCGTTGGCCAAGATTCTTATGGAAAAGAGAAAGACCAATGTTACCGTGCAGTCGTTCCTCACAAGCCTCATCGACGTTGTGCTGTTGATTGTACTTATAGTGATGATTATAAGCATTTTCGGTGTCGATACATCGTCGTTCATTGCACTCTTTGCCTCGGCCGGTGTTGCCATTGGTATGGCGCTGAGCGGCACATTGCAGAATTTCGCAGGCGGTGTAATGATTCTCTTGTTCCGTCCCTATAAGGTGGGCGATTATATCGAGGCTCAGGGACAGACGGGCACCGTTAAGGAGATTCAGATTTTTAACACTGTGCTTCAGACCCCCGACAACAAGATTATCCTTGTTCCCAACGGCCCGATGTCAACCGGCATTGTGAACAACTACTCGCGCGAGGAGCTTCGCCGCGTCGATTTTTCGTTCCCCATCTCTTATGGCGACGACTACGAGAAGGCTAAGGCTGTGATTGAGGAGCTTATTGCTGCCGACAGCCGCATTCTTAAAACTCCCGAGCATTTTATAGCGCTCGGCAGCTTGGGTACAAGCTCGGTGAATATCACCGTGCGCGTGTGGACAACTCAGGCCAATTATTGGGCTGTCTATTTTGATATGAACAAAAATATCTACGAGACACTGCCCAAGCGCGGCTTGAAATTCCCCTATCAGACATTCACCGTTAACGTAAATAAGTAACATTTATACCATACGGGGCTGCATAAAACTATGCAGCCCTCATTTTTGCAGCTCTTTTGTGTAGAATCTGTGGCGCGTTAAAAGTCGCGTTGCCTGCGGTGCAAAAAACAGTATCGGCAGAAAATTTAAGGATTATCGTATAATGTTAAAAACTGTTTTTTTGTACCTTTGAGCTTACGCTCGAAGATTTTCTGCGCTCGCTGCAAAAAAAATCAAGCAAGCTTGATATTTCTCGCTCGCTTGTGCGTATCTTTGCACTCCGAATCGGGAGAGATGAGTAAAATAGTATTTTTTGAAATAATTATAGATACAGATGAAAGCGACAAAATTTATGGATTTTCATCCCAAATTTTTCGAGGCGATGAAGCACTATTCACGCGAGAAATTCAGCGCCGATATTATGGCGGGTGTAATTGTGGGTATTGTGGCCATCCCTCTTGCCATTGCCTTTGGTATTGCCAGCGGAGTGGGCCCCACCGAGGGTCTTGTAACGGCTATTATGGCCGGTTTTCTTATCTCGGTGTTCGGCGGCTCTAAAGTGCAGATTGGCGGCCCCACCGGTGCGTTTATCGTAATTGTCTATGGGGTGGTGCAGCAGTATGGCCTCAGCGGCCTTGCCATTGCCACCATTATGGCCGGTATTATTTTGGTTATTATGGGTGTGTGCCGATTGGGCAGTGTAATTAAATTTATGCCTTATCCCATCATAATAGGTTTTACGGGCGGTATTGCAATTACAATCTTCTCGACACAGGTGAATGACTTGCTTGGGCTTGGTATTTCGGACGTCCCGGCTAACTTTGTCGATAAATGGGTGTGCTATTTTGACAATATGGGCAATATAGATTGGTGGAGCGCTGCAATGGGTATTCTGAGTATTCTTATCATTGCGCTCACCCCGAAATTCTCGAAAAAGATTCCCGGTTCGCTGTTGGCTATCATAATTATGACGGTGGCTGCGTGGTTGCTGCACGATTATGCGGGGGTTACGTCGATAAAGACTATCGGCGACCTATACGAGCTTCCGTCGGGATTCCCCGAGTTTAGATTGCCCGATATTTCTATGGAGACGGGTAGCTTCTTTGCCACTGTGCAGGCGCTTGCTCCCGTGGCATTTACCATTGCTATGCTGGGTGCCATAGAGTCGTTGCTCTCGGCAATGGTGGCCGATGGTGTCATTGGCGACCAGCATAATTCAAACACCGAGCTCATTGGTCAGGGTATTGCGAATATCGTGGTGCCTTTCTTTGGCGGTATTCCCGCAACGGGTGCCATCGCCCGTACTATGGCCAATATAAACAACGGCGGAAAAACCCCCGTTGCAGGCGTCGTTCACACTATTGTGTTGCTGGCTGTGCTGCTGTGTCTGGGCTCTCTTGTCGAGCTTATCCCGATGCCTTGTCTTGCGGGTGTGCTGGTGATGGTGGCCTATAATATGAGCGGCTGGAGGACTATACTGTCGATGTATCGAAGCTCGATGGCCGGAACGGGTGTGCTGTTCGTTACTCTGCTTCTGACGGTGTTCTTCGACCTTACATTGGCCATAGAGGTGGGCCTTGTGATGGCCGTGGTGATTGTTATGAAGCGTGTGATGGAGAGTGCCAATATCTCTGTTATGCGCGACCAGCTTGACGTGCACCACGATGGCGAGCACGACGAGACTATCGCAATTCCCAAGCACACCGAGGTATTCGAGATTGAGGGCCCCTTCTTCTTTGGCGTTGCCAATAAATTCGACGAGCTTATGCGCAACCGCGACGCAATGCCCATACGTGTGCTGCGTATGCGTAAGGTTTCTTTCATAGACTCGACGGGACTACACAATCTCGAGATTTTTATACATTCGTCGCATAAGGAGGGACGAACGATTATCCTCTCGGGTGTGCATCAGAATGTAGAAAAGGCGCTGCGTAAGGCCGGCATTGTGAAATTGGTGGGCAAGGAGAATGTATGTGCCGATATTCACGTTGCGCTCGACAGGGCACAGGAGCTATCGGATGCTGTTGAACAGAAAAAAAGATAGTTATAGAATATCTCTGAAATAGTGCGATTATATAATTGGAAAGAGGAGGCTTAGGGCTTTCTCTTTCTTCCTATTTTTTATTGATAAAATATGGTTGATGAGGCTAAAAAAAGGGCAGGAGGGTGGATTGTCTATCTTGTGGCGCTCCTTATTGTGATAATTTGGGGCTGTACGTTTGTGCAGACTAAGCTGCTGATAAACGCGGGGCTGCGTCCCGACGAGATTTTCTTCATCCGATTCTTGCTTGCTTATCTGCTTATGCTCCCTTTTGCGGGGCGCAGGATTTTTTTGGGCTCGGCAAGGGATGAGTTTCTGGCGCTGCTGCTGGGCCTCTCGGGCGGCTCGCTCTATTTTGTTACCGAGAATTATGCTCTTGCATACGGCTACTGCTACAATGTGTCGCTCATCGTCTGTCTGACGCCTCTTATCACGGCATTTTTGGTGGGGCTTTTCTATCGCGACGAGCGTATGAACCGCAAAGGGGTGTGGGGCTCTCTTGTGGCGCTTGTGGGAATGGCGCTTGTGGTGTTCAACGGTAATTTTATTCTTAAATTATCGCCGCTTGGCGATATTTTGGCCTTTGCGGCTTGTCTGTGTTGGGCCTCTTACTCGCTCATTATAAAAAGGTTGCAGCAGCGTTACTCGAATATGCTTGTAACGCGTAAGGTGTTTGGATACGGGCTTCTGACTATCCTGCCGATGCTTGCCGTCAAGGGGCTCACGTGGGATAGGATTTTTGTGGCCGACGCTGTTGTGTGGGGCAATCTTCTGGCGCTGGGATGCGTGGCCTCGATGCTCTGTTTCTGGGGCTGGAATTGGTGTCTAAAGAGGATAGGGACGGTGCGAGCCACGAATTTCATCTATCTGAATCCTGTGCTCACGATGCTTACCTCGGCCGTTGTGCTGGGCGAGCGCATCACGTGGGTGGCTGTTGCGGGTGCGGCGCTCATTCTCTTGGGGCTCGTTTATATCGACAAGAACAGGAATAAAAAATAGTTGCCATCTGCTCTTTGCGGCAAATGACAACTGTGGGTCTCTTTCGAGGCTGAAAATGGCGTGTAGTGCTTATTGATGATTTTCGAGGAATTGTGTCAGTGCGGGGCGCCAATCTTCGCCGTTCTTTACTAAAAGGGTGTTTATGCCTACGCTTCGGGCCGCCTCGATGTTCTTGGGGCTGTCGTCGATGAAGAGTGTCTCCTCGGGCTTCATATTGCCATCATTGAGCATTTTGCGATAGATTGCTTCGTCGGGCTTCGAGCAGTGCATAAGGTAACTGAGGAAGAGGCTGTCGAAGAGGTCGTCGAGGCTCTTGCCCTCGGGGGTGAACGAGCTGCTGCGGGCCCATCCTTGCAGGAACGGGTTGGTGTTGCTGAGGATACATAATCGGTACTTCGGACGCAGCTGTTGCAGCCACTGCATATACTCGGAGTGTACTTTTACGACAAAGCCCATCCACGCGGCGCGAGCCTCGTCGTAGCTCACCGTGCGGTGGCACAGATGCGAGAGCTCATCAACAAACTCCTCGCCGCTAATATCACCATTCTCAAGGGCAAAAAATGCGCCCGTTTGTTGGTAGCTGTTGAGGTATTTTTGCGCATCGTCGAGCCCGAGGTCGGTAAATGCTTTTATTGCTGTGGGGGTGTCAATCTCGATGAGCACTCCGCCAAAATCGAATACAATGTTTTTTATCATCTTTTTTCGGCCTTTAATAGTTGCGCTAAGATAGGGCTTTTTTGTCGTTTTTGCAACGCGCGCCGTTGCTGCGTCCTATTTTTTTGCTTTTTTGTTGTTACTCAGCATTAAAACTGCTATCTTCGCACCTCGAATTTTTATAATTTCGTTTGTATGGAGGATTTATCAGGAAGATTGGTTATTGGTGTTTCGTCGCGCGCGCTGTTCGACCTTGAGAAGGAGAATGAGATTTTTGTGCGCGACGGAATAAAAAAATACAGACAGTATCAAGAGGAGCACGAGGATGAGCCTCTTGAGCGCGGCACGGCTTATTATCTTGTGAAAAGCCTGCTCGAACTGAATAAACAGGCCAACCGCCCCATAGTGGAGGTTGTGGTAATGTCGCGCAACATCCCCGAGACGGGGATGCGTATGCTGAAGTCAATTGACGAGTATGGGCTCGACATTACAAGGGTGGCGCTCTCGGGCGGCGAGTCGCTGTTTAAGTATCTGAAGGCCTTTTCCATCGACCTTTTCCTCTCGAAGGACGAGGCTGACGTGCAGCGTGTCATCGACTCGGGAATATGTGCTGCGGCGCAGATTTATGCTCCTCCCACCGAGTTTAATCCCGAGGACAGCCGTGTAAAGATTGCCTTCGACGCCGATGCGGTAATATTCTCGGACGAGTCGGAGTGTCGCTACAAGGCCGAGGGCATTGATGCTTTCTATAAATACGAGAAAGAACACGCCGACGAGCCGCTGAAAGAGGGGCCGTTTGCCAATCTGCTCATAAAATTGTCGCAGATTCAGGAGTCGCTGCCTACGTCAATTGAGCTCTCGCCGCTGCGTTTGGCAATTGTTACGGCGCGCAGTCTGCCGTCGCATTTTCGTGTCATAAAGACGCTGCGTAAATGGGGCGTTTATGTCGATGAGGCCTATTTTCTTGGCGGATTGCCTAAGGACGAGGTGCTGAGGGCTTTCGGCGCTCACATCTTCTTCGACGACCAAGATACGCATCTGTCGCTATCGAGCAGGTATGTCCCCTCGGGTAAGGTGCCTTATCACTCAAATTCGCAGATAAATGATGTGCTGAACGCTAAAAAAAGTGCCGAGGAGGGTGCTGCGTCGGTCGATTTTAAGGATGGATTATAATTTATCGGCTCTTATGGAATATGTTCTTGTGTTTCTTGCGCTGATTTGTGCCGTGGTGGGCCTTGTGGGGGCGATTGTGCCTGCGCTGCCCGGGCCGCCTCTGAGCTTTGTGGCCTTGTTGCTGCTGGCTTTTTGTGGCGATGCCGATATTTCAATAACTACGTTTGTCATTACGGGTGTGCTGGCTGCCGCCGTTACGCTGCTCGATTTTGTGGCTCCCATTTGGCTAACGAATAAAAAAGGTGGCTCGAAATATAGTATGTGGGGCGCGGGCATAGGTATGCTTGTGGGGTTCTTTTTTAGTCTGCCGGGTATTATCCTCGGGCCTTTCGTCGGGGCGCTCATCGGGGAGTTTATTTCCGGACAGTCGGCCGACAAGGCTATTGAGATTGCTTTTATGTCGTTTGTGTCGTTTATGCTTACGACGGGTATAAAATTTGTATATTGTTTGGTGCTTTTTATTATGGTTGTTGTCGAGGGGTGGACTATCCTGTGGCAATAAACAAAATAGGCGGTTCGAGTGTTCTAAAATGTAAATTTTAGGATTATGAATAGAACTGTTTCTGTTGTTCTGTGGGTGGGCGTGTCGTTGCTCGCAGGATATTTGTCGAGCCTTTTTCAGTCGCTATCGAGTGCCGAGTGGTACGACGCATTGCAGCGCTCGCCATTTACGCCGGATGATTGGGTGTTTCCCGTGGCGTGGACGTTGCTTTATATTCTTATGGGTGTTGCTGCGGGACTTCTGTGGAGGGTGCGCTCTATCTTCACTCGTCTGTTGAATGTTATTTTTGTCGTGCAGCTGGCGCTGAATTTCTTTTGGACGTTTTTCTTTTTTTATATGCAGAGCCCGCTGCTGGCCTTTGTGGATATTCTGTTTCTTGATATTGCCGTGCTGCTGTTCTTTGCGGGGGCTTTTGTGGTGTACCGCCCCTCGGCGTGGCTTTTTGTGCCTTATCTTTTGTGGCTGGTGTTTGCCACTTATCTTAATTGGTATATTGTTGCCTATAATTAGAAACAGCTTCTTAGTAACAGTGTCTCTCTGTGCCGAGAGACACTGTTTTTTGTGGCCTATAAATTGGGCTTTGTTGGTGCAGAATTTTGGGCTCAGTAGAAATTTACAGTGAACAAGAATCAATAATTTATTTCTAATTTACAAGAACAGTTGCATATAATATGCACAAAAGGTAATTTTAAATTAAATATTGCACCATAAAAAAGAAATTCAATGTAGGTACGATTGTTTTAAGGAAAAAGTGCGAGGTATGTTTAACCGCTACTTAGACGCTTGTTTACAAGCGACTAAGTGAGGGCGGTCCGCAGCACCCTTAAAACAATCGTAAA
>JAFQVS010000018.1 GCA_017407905.1 Bacteroidaceae bacterium
GAAAAAAGCATATAACACCCCGCAGATTGAGATACTGAGCTTCGACGCACAACTAATGGCAACATCCGTTGACGAAGTACCCGTAAAGCCCGGAGGCTCGGGCAGCCTCGACACAAAAGAGAAGCGAAACGATTGGGAAAATATCTGGAATTAAAAAACAGCCAAAATCACGAAAAGGCATCTATTAGTCAACATTTTTCACACTCCGACACATTAAAAAGAGCCTTTCATAATACAGAGACGCGGCCAAAAGTAAAAAAAACTTTTGGCCGCGTCTGTCTATTCCGTCCCCCCCCAAAAAAGGCGGCAACCGTCCCACGGACAACAGAGAGCAGGTCAATCGAGAGGCTTAACAGTTATTTCAGCAAATCTATCGGAAATATTTATCTGCGGCAGGCTGCCGTAATCAGCATCATCCCTCAGATTCTCGAAATGCTCTTCCAATCGTTTGTCAATCCGAATCTCGCCCATCTTCGACGATAAGTGGCACTGCGCCTTAATATTCCGCGGCAAAAAAAGCTGCACAGGCGTAAAACTAAGATTCATTTTTACCCCCTCGAACCCCTTCGCCGAATGCACCGTAACCCCTACATTCGAGTGCGAGCCCTCGATAATATCGAGCCTACCATTGAGCGTCTCTACATTCAGCGTAGAATGCGCCACGTCAAAAACCTTCATACTGCCCACACTTATTATATCAGCCTTCGAGTGCTTAAAACTCGCCACAAGAGTATTCGCCTCATCTACCCTGCCTTCAGAATGGTGCAGCGTAAGATTCAGATAATCGGCATATTCTATATTAGCCTCGCCGAATCTTACACCAGCATCAATCGCCACAGCCTCGTCAATCCTCAGCTCACCAAATTGCACCGTTACCATTTGGCGCTCCTTATACAAGAGACGCCCCGCCGTCAAATTACCAAACTTAATATCAGCCTCAAAAGGCAGATGGTACTCCTCGATATTCACATTTCCAAATTTATTATCAACCTTTAAGGCGAGTTTATTTTTTGGAATATACACCACCCAATTAACCTCTATTTTCGTCTGCCCACCGACCTCGCCATCGTAAGAATTTTTCAACAGAAAATCGGTCTTATCCCAATTCTTTTTTTTCTCGACGACAATATCAATTGCGTCCAGCAGACGCTTGGCATCCGAGGGATTCGAGGCAGCCACTTTAACATTTACCAGCGCCTTTATTCTATTCTCATCGTGGATGCGAAACTCAATATTCCCGAATTTATTGGCAATCTCTAATCTGTCGCCTCTGTTAACATCCTCAAGACATTGTTCGACAACTTTTGTCCGCGCAAAAAGATGGAATTTTGCTTGTGCGGTTATAAACGATGAAAGCACGCACAGGATAGTCAGAAACATCTTTTTCATAATATTCTCCTTTCTTGTTATTATATTTCTAATATCTTTTTTCGGTAGGCGGTTGCAGATAGGCGCTCAGCTTTTTAAGGCTGTTCAGATGCGACGAATAGACCACAATCATATAGTGTATCTTCTCGTCATCGTCGCAGAGAGACTCTATTATATTATCGGCAATAGAGTCGGCCTCTTGCTTTATGTATTTTACCTCGGCAAGCAGATTTTCGCGGTCGCGAGGGCTCATCCGCTCGGTAATGCGCTCAATGTATTCGCTCTCTTCCCAGATGAGCGATGCGTAATAACCTTTTACCATAGAGAGCGTATCAATTGTGTCGTTTGCCCCACTCTTTCCCTGCCACAGAAACAGCGCAAAAAGCAGCGACGCTGCGGCAGCAAAGGCAGCAAAAGGCAACCACAGACTGCGACGCCTGTTCTCTCTCTTACTCCTCTGCAAGCGGTGCGCAAAGCGAGCCTCGTGCCCCTCGGGTAGCGGCGGCACGCACCACCTATCCTCAATGGCACTCTTTATTTTATCTGCCTCTTTCATAATTCTCGAACCATTCTATAATACGTTTTTTTGCTCGCGCCAGCTGCGAACGCACAGCCGACGCCTTAATATTCAAAATTTGTGCAATGTCGTTGCATCCAAGCTCCTCGACCACAAACAGTAGCACCACCGAACGGTAGCCCGTCGGAAGCTCGTCTATCGCCTTGTAGAGCAGCGCCACACGCTCCTCGCGCATCAGTAGCTCCTCGAAGCCCAGCTCCTCCTCGGCATCTATATTGTCGTTCCACGGCTCGCAAATATTGCCCCGACGTAAAATATCTATCGACGCGTTTATAGCTATTCGCTTGATTCTCCTCAGCATATTCTGTTGCTCCCCGAGCAACAGAGTGCGGTCGGTGAGCACCTTAAGCATCGCCTCCTGCATCACCTCCTCGGCGTCGAACACATTCCCCAGCAGACGATAGGCCGTTGCATAGACCTCGCGCGAGAAAAGGGCATAAAATTCCATTTGCGCCCTCTGCTGCCCCTTATTGCATCCGTCTATAATCTCGCCGTAGTTCATACTTTTCTGTGTCGCTTTTTTTTCGCAATTGTTTGAGGAAGAAAATTTTCGCTGCTTTCTGTGTCAGTTTGTTGTAAACAGCGAATATACACTGCTCGCGCTGTAACAATCTAAAATAAACTATATTTTTTACTCGTTTGTCTGTATATTCTATAAGTAATTTAAACAGCTTCCTACACTCTATTGACGTAAATTATGCAAATTTGCTGCACCGAATGATGTTTTTTTGTTTATAAAGGGCAAAAAATCCTCCTCGCAACAAGCATTAGAG
The DNA here is from genome assembly GCA_017407905.1 of Bacteroidaceae bacterium. GTDB lineage: Bacteria > Bacteroidota > Bacteroidia > Bacteroidales > Bacteroidaceae > HGM04593. Next base: position 2,719 of record JAFQVS010000018.1, read on the forward strand.
CTTCTTTACGAGGAGGACAAATGTAAAATGATTTTCAAAAGCACGTCAGACGTTGTTTACTCTTTTTCGAGCCTTTTTGCCTCGTTCCACAGCTCGTCCATCTGCTCCAGCGTCATCTCCTTGAGGTTGCGCCCCTGCTTCAGAGAGTGCTCCTCGACATAATTAAAGCGGCTGCGGAATTTTTTATTCGTCTGTTCAAGGGCATTGTCGGGGTTAATATCGTAGAATCGGGCAATATTCACAAGGCTGAAAATAAAATCGCCAAACTCCTTCTCCGCATTCACACTGTCGGCCTTGTCAAGCTCGGCTTTAAGCTCGTCAATCTCTTCGTGCACCTTCTCCCACACCTGCTCGCGGCAGGGCCAATCGAATCCCACGTTGGCAGCCTTCTCCTGCATACGATAGGCCTTTATGAGCGAAGGCATCGAGGCAGGCACACCGCTGAGAATGCTTTTGTTACCGCCCTTTTCGCTCATTTTCAGCTGCTCCCAATTCTTGCACACCTCACCTGCTGTCTCGGCCTTAACGGTTCCAAAGACGTGCGGGTGGCGATAGATGAGCTTGTCGCACAAACGGTCGCACACATCCTTTATATCAAACTGTCCCTTCTCACTTGCAATTTTTGCATAAAAAGCAACGTGCAACAACACGTCGCCAAGCTCCTTGCAGATATTCTGCGTATCCTCGCTAATAAGCGCATCCGAGAGTTCAAAAACCTCCTCGATACTATTGGGGCGCAGGCTCTCGTTCGTCTGCTTGCGGTCCCACGGACATTTCTCGCGTAGCTCGTCGAGCACGTCCAAAAAGCGCCCAAAGGCATCTAACATTTCACTTCTACTGTGCATATTTTCAAATATTTTATAGCTTTTACACTTATTAAACAATTATTTTTCCGCACAAAGTTAATTATTTTAATAATTATAGCTAACTTCGCAAGTTGTAATTTTGAATAATAATAAAAATACTATTTGAATAATAATAAAAATACTATAAGACTATGAGTTTAGCAACCAACTACATTCCCGCCGAGGTAGAAGAAAAATGGTACAAATATTGGATGGACAACAATCTGTTCCACTCCGAGCCCGATGAGAGAGAGCCCTACACAATAGTAATCCCCCCACCCAACGTAACGGGAGTGCTACATATGGGCCATATGCTCAACAACACCATACAAGACATTCTTGTGCGCCACGCACGTATGACAGGCAAAAATGCCTGCTGGGTTCCGGGCACCGACCACGCCTCAATCGCCACCGAAGCAAAAGTAGTAAAGAAACTCGCCGAGCAAGGCATTAAAAAGAGCGACCTTACCCGCGAGCAATTCCTAAAGCACGCGTGGGAGTGGACCGACGAGCACGGCGGCATCATCCTCAAGCAGTTGCGCAAGTTAGGCGCATCGTGCGATTGGGAGCGCACAGCCTTCACTATGGACGAGACACGCAGCCGCAGCGTAATAAAAGTATTCTGCGACCTTTACGACAAAGGCCTCATCTATCGCGGCCTGCGTATGGTCAATTGGGACCCCAAAGCCCAGACAGCCCTCAGCAACGAAGAGGTAATATATAAAGAGGAGAACAGCAAGCTCTACTATCTGCGCTATTTTGTCGATGAAGAGGCAGGCAGCACCGACGGCCAGCAGAGCGACGCAGTAACCCTCGCCCCCACCGACCCCTTCGACCCCGCCGTAAAGCACCAGATACTGCACCGCACAGCCGACGGCCGTCGTTACGCCGTTGTTGCCACCACCCGCCCCGAGACCATTATGGGCGACACGGCAATGTGCATCAACCCCAAAGACCCCAAAAACAGCTGGCTCAAAGGCAAGCGCGTCATTGTCCCGCTTGTAGGACGCAGCATCCCCGTGGTAGAAGACCGCTACGTCGAGATTGAATTCGGAACAGGCTGTCTGAAAGTAACCCCCGCCCACGACACCAACGACTATATGCTGGGCAAGAAGCACAACCTCGAAACAATCGACATTTTCAACCCCGACGCCACCCTTAGCGAGGCCGCCGGAATGTACGTCGGGATGGACCGTATGAACGTACGCAAGCAGATAGTAAAAGACCTCGAAGCAGCAGGCCTAATGGAAAAAGTCGAGGACTACGTCAACAAAGTAGGTTACAGCGAGCGCAACGCCGACACCGCCGTCGAGCCCCGCCTCTGTATGCAATGGTTCCTCAGTATGCAGCACTTTGCCGACATTGCCCTCCCCCCCGTCCTTAACGACCAACTGAAATTCTACCCCACAAAATACAAGACCACATACAAAAATTGGCTCGAAAACATACAAGATTGGTGCATCAGCCGCCAGCTGTGGTGGGGCCACCGTATCCCCGCCTATTTCCTGCCCACCGCCGAGGGACAAGAGGAGCAATTTGTAGTTGCCCGCAGCCTCGACGAAGCAGTCGAAAAGGCACGCCTCATCGCAGGCTACGAGACAATCACCGCCGAGCAACTAAGACAAGACGAGGACGCCCTCGACACGTGGTTCAGCTCGTGGCTGTGGCCCGTATCACTGTTCAACGGCATTCTCGACCCCGACAACAAAGAGATAAACTACTACTATCCCACAGCCGACCTTGTAACCGGCCCCGACATTATCTTCTTCTGGGTGGCACGAATGATTATGGCCGGCTACGAGTACAAAGGAGATATGCCCTTCAAGAATGTATATTTCACAGGCATCGTGCGCGACAAATTAGGCCGTAAGATGAGTAAGTCGCTGGGCAACAGCCCCGACCCCCTCGACCTAATAGCCCGCTATGGCGCCGACGGAGTGCGTATGGGCATAATGCTCTCGGCCCCGGCAGGCAACGACATCCTCTTCGACGAGAGCCTTTGCGAGCAGGGACGCAACTTCTGCAACAAAATATGGAACGCCTTCCGCCTCGTCAACGGCTGGAGCGTAAGCGACCAAATTGAGCAGCCCCAAAGCTCCAAGATAGCCATCGAGTGGTTCGGCGAAGCGCTTGCAAAATCGGCCGCCCTGCTCGAAGACCAATTCAGCAAATACCGCATCAGCGAGGCCCTTATGAACCTCTACACCCTCTTTTGGGACGAATTTTCGGCGTGGTACCTCGAAATGATAAAGCCCGCCTACGGCTCGCCCATCGACCGTGCCACATACGAGGCAACCCTCACATTCTTCGACAGCCTGATGCGCCTGCTGCACCCCTTTATGCCCTTCATCACCGAAGAGCTGTGGCAGTCGATAAAAGAGCGTGGCGAGGGTCAGAGCCTTATGACACAGAGCGTGCTAAAGCTCAACCGCCCCTCAGACGAAGCACTCCTCGGCCGCATCGAAGCACTCAAAGAGATTGTCGGCAACATACGCGCCATACGCCAGCAAAAGAACCTCTCGCCCCGCGAGCCCCTTGCCCTACAAATTGTAGGCGAGTCGCACGTAACAGGCCTCGAAAGCGTCCTCACAAAGATGGCCAACCTATCCTCAATCGAGAGCACCGCAACCCCCGACGACACAGCAGTATCGTTCCGCGTAAGCACCACCGAATATGCCGTGCCAATGGGTAACCTCATCGACAAAGAGGCCGAGATTGCCAAAATGCGCGAAGAGCTCGCCTACCACGAGAAATTCCTAAAGAGCGTCGAGGCCAAGCTCGGCAACCCCAATTTCGTGAGCAAAGCCCCCGAGAAAATCATCGCAATAGAGCGCAAAAAACAATCGGACGCCAAAGAGAAAATAGCAATGCTCACCGAAAGCATCGAGAAACTCTCAAAGTAACAAAAAATGGAAAATAAGACATCAAAAAACATACTCTACATTGCCATAGGACTATTGCTCGCAGCAGCAATAGCCCTCGGCACAATGTGGGTCAACAGCACCAAGCAGATAGAGCAGATGGAAGAACTCTTCGCCATAGAAAAAGAGGAGCTCGAAAGCGAATATTCGACATTCGCCACACAGTACGACGAGCTTAAGATACGCATCAGCAACGACTCGCTGCGCACCAAGCTCGAACAAGAAAAACTGCGCACACAGCAGCTGCTCGAAGAGTTGCAACAGACAAAAGCCACCGACGCAGCCGAGATAACCCGTCTGAAAAAAGAGCTAAAGACCGTACGCGCCGTACTACGCAGCTACGTCGTGCAGATAGACTCGCTCAACCGCCTAAACGACAAACTCACCAAAGAGAACAAACGCGTAAAAGCCAAGATGCAAGAGGCCACACAGACAATCACCACCCTTAACGAAGAAAAAGAGGCGCTGAGCGAGAAAGTCGAGCTTGCCTCACAGCTCGACGTAATGGGCCTCAAAATGTATCCGGCCAAGAAAAGCGGAAAAGAGATAAACAAAATAAAGAAAGCCCGCAAATTAGTCATCACCTTCACAATCCCCAAAAACATCACAGCCTCAACAGGCGACAAGACCATCTATGCACACATAATCGCCCCCGACGGCTCCGTGCTGTGCAAAGAGAGCACCAACCGCTTCACCTACGAGAACAAAGAGATAAACTACTCAATAAAAAAATACATCGAATACACAGGCGAGGAGCAAGAGGTAACAATGTATTGGGACATCGAAGAGTACCTACAAGCAGGCCGATACCGTCTGCACATTTTTGCCGACGGCAATATGATAGGCTACAACGACTTTAATTTCGAGTAATATCGAAAATCACATACAAACAACGTCAAATTGCAGCACCAATCACACAAGTGCTGCAATTTATTTATATAAATAATTGTAAGACTGAAACTATTTCGTTAAAATTGCAAAATATTGACACACACGAGACAACATAAAACCAATCAATAAAAAACAGAGCTACTATGAAAAGTAAAATCTTAAAAAATTGCCTGCCCGTGCTATTGCTCGCTGCAGCAGTAGGTTGCACCAACGGCACAAAAACAGATAACAGGCAACCAATCCCCGCAGCAACACACGACACCGTTTATCCCCAATTCCCCGGCGGCAACGAAGCACTCGACAAACACCTGAAAGAGATAAAGGATATAATAATACTCGAGATTGACGAAAAAGGAAAAACAAACTACGTCAATTACGGCAGCCGACTTATTACAAACGACGAGAACACCATAAAAATAATCAATGCACTGCCCAATTGGACACCCGGAACACTCGACGGGAAGCCCGCCCGATTCTGCTACGTATATTCCAACAACGAAAAAGCACCTATGAACAAGTGCATCAACGCAGGACGTCAAAGCGAGCGCCACAAACTCGCCAAGCTATGGACACTATGCGACACCGACAGCGAAGGCCTGAACGCCCACCCCATATACAAAACCAACAAAGGCAAAGAGATATACATATCATTCAACTACAATTACGACCTACTGCAAACAATAGGCAACAACGAATCAGAATATCTTTACAGCGTAGTATCCGACACAACAAACAAATTCGCAATACAGCATAACGAAAAAACCGCAATAACATACAGCTACAAAGTAAACAAGGATGGCGACGTACTCACCACCCACTACACCGACGCCAACGGCCAACGACAAACACTCCAATGGATAAACGTAGCCTTCTTCGAGAGAAATGATCTGCTTAATCTCGAGCGCAAGGTAGTACCTCCCCCTCCATCAGCAAAGCATATTACAGAGATTATTGAGATTGCACCGGACGACGCCGCGATTGATGAAAGCGAAATTATGATGGTCGAGAATCAGGGCGAGATTGTAGAGATTACAGAAATAAGTTCACCCGACAACGAGAGCACCGACGGCGAAACCATTCATCAGGTGGTAGAGCAGCAGCCCGAATTCCCCGGAGGTATGCAGGCACTTATGAAACACCTCAAAGACAACATCAAATATCCCCAGACCAGCCGCGACAACAACTCACAAGGCAAGACATACGTAAACTTTGTAGTAAACACCGACGGCTCAATTCAGGATGTAAAAATACTGAGAAGCTCAGGCGACGTATATCTCGACCGCGAGGCCATACGCGTCGTAACAGATATGCCCGCGTGGAACCTCGGCAAGCACAAAGGCAAAGCCGTACGTGTACGCTTTACACTCCCCGTTACATTCCGTCTGCAATAAGCCATAAGAAACACAAACACCGCCCCCTTACTCGCTCCCAACAAAGCGAGTAAGGGGGCCTCTTTATGAGCCACAATCAAACACAAAAAGCAAAAAGGGCTCAGTAGAAATTTACTGTTTATAAAATCAATAATCTATTTCTAATTTTCAAGAACAGCAGCATATAATACGTGCAAAAGGTTATTTTAAATTAAATATTGCACCATAAAAAAGAAATTCAATGTAGGTGCGATTGTTTTAAGGAAAAAGTGCGAGGTATGTTTAACCGCTACTTAGACGCTTGTAAACAAGCGACTAAGTGAGGGCGGTCCGCAGCACCCTTAAAACAATCGTAAACCGAAATGACAAGTAAGCCTCCGACCGAGTGAGCGCATTTTCTTGCCTCACTCGGTCGGAGGCCCAGCGACAATTTCTTTAGGTGCAGGTTTTTGCTTACTTTTTTCCGAAAAAAAGTAAGTTATAAAATATAACGCGAAAGAGAGAATAGCCGCATAAGCACTCCGAGACGGTGATAAATAGAGTAATCTCGACCACACCTTTTTGCTACTGAGCCGCAAAAAGCCAATAAAAATCCCCAATTCCCACAATTTTACAACAAAAACAATCAAGAATATAAACCCTACATAAAAATAAAGTATTATTTTTGCAGATAATAAGCATATTGCAGTAATACGGTTAATTCTGTTTATTCAGAAAAGCCCCACTGCCAACACACAAAAAAAATATGAAAAGAATACTTGTAACCGGAGGAGCCGGATTCATCGGCTCGCACCTATGCGAGCGCCTTCTCAGAGAGGGCAACGACGTAATCTGCCTCGACAACTACTTTACCGGCAGCAAAGACAACATACGCCACCTTATCGGCAACGACCATTTCGAGCTTGTGCGCCACGACGTTACACAGCCCTACACAGCCGAGGTTGACGAAATATACAATCTTGCCTGCCCCGCCTCGCCCATACACTATCAGTACGACCCCGTAAAGACCATACAGACCTGCGTCATCGGCTCAATGAATATGCTGGGCCTTGCCAAGCAGGTACGCGCCAAGATACTGCAAGCCTCGACAAGCGAGGTCTATGGCGACCCCAACATCCACCCGCAGGTCGAGAGCTATTGGGGCAACGTCAACCCCATAGGCATACGCTCGTGCTACGACGAGGGCAAACGCTGTGCCGAGACACTCTTTATGGACTACCACCGTCAGAACAACATCCGCATAAAAATCATCCGCATCTTCAACACCTACGGCCCCCGAATGAGTATGAACGACGGGCGCGTCGTATCCAATTTCATCGTCCAAGCACTGCGCGGCGAAGATATTACCATCTACGGCGACGGCCAGCAGACACGCAGTTTCCAATATGTCGATGACCTTGTCGAGGGAATGATAAGAATGATGCAGACAGGCGATAGCTTCACCGGCCCCGTAAACATCGGCAACCCCGGTGAGTTTACAATGCTCGAACTTGCCCGTAAAGTAATCGAGCTCACCGGTTCAAAATCAAGAATAATCTTCCAACCACTGCCACAGGACGACCCCCGTCAGCGCAAGCCCGACATCAGCCTCGCCCACAAAGAGCTTGGCGGTTGGCAGCCCACAATAAAGCTCGACGAGGGCCTCAGACACACAATCGAGTATTTTAAGAAACTCGTATAACAATAAGCAAAAGACAAAAGAACAAATACATATAAAGCAATGAATATATTAGAATTAAGCGAACAAGAGATTGTGCGCCGCGAAGCGCTAAACGAATTACGTAATATGGGTATCGAGCCCTACCCCGCAGCCGAGTATCCCACAAACGCATTCTCGACCGACATTATCAGCGAGTTTAAAGACGACGAGCCACAGCGCAACGTCTGCATCGCCGGCCGCCTTATGAGCCGCCGCGTAATGGGCAAAGCATCGTTCATCGAGCTTCAAGACTCAAAAGGTCGCGTGCAGGTATATATCACACGCGACGAGCTGTGCCCCGGCGAGAACAAAGACCTCTACAACGTACTCTTCAAGCGCCTTCTGGACATTGGCGACTTTGTAGGCATCAAGGGCTACGTATTCCGCACACAGACAGGCGAGATTACCGTTCACGCACAAGAGCTCACACTGCTCTCGAAGAGCATACGCCCCCTACCCATCGTAAAATACAAAGACGGCGTTGCATACGACAAATTCGAGGACCCCGAGCTGCGCTACCGTCAGCGCTACGTTGACCTTGTCGTAAACGACGAGATAAAAGATATATTCATCAAGCGCAACAAGATATATACCTCGATGCGCGAGTATTTCAACTCGAAAGGCTATATGGAGGTCGAGACACCCGTGCTGCAATCAATCCCCGGCGGAGCAGCAGCGCGTCCCTTCATCACCCACCACAATGCGCTGGACATTCCCCTTTATCTGCGCATCGCCAACGAGCTCTATCTGAAGCGCCTCATCGTGGGCGGCTTCGAGGGAGTATATGAATTCTCGAAGAATTTCCGCAACGAGGGAATGGACCGCACTCACAACCCCGAGTTTACCTGTATGGAGATTTACGTCTCTTACAAAGACTACAATTGGATGATGAGCTTCACCGAGCAGATGCTCGAAAAGATAGCCCTCGACGTCAACGGAACAACCGAGGTACAAGTGGGCGAGCACACAATCAGCTTCAAAGCCCCCTTCCGTCGCGTGCCTATGCTCCAGGCCATCAAAGAGTTTACCGGCTACGACCTCAACGGCAAGAGCGAGGAGGAGATTTTTGCCATCTGCAAAGAGCTCAAGATGGACGTTGACAGCACAATGGGCAAGGGCAAGCTCATCGACGAGATATTCGGCGAATTTTGCGAGGGCAACTACATACAGCCCACATTCATCACCGACTACCCCATCGAAATGTCGCCCCTGTGCAAGCGCCACCGCGAGAACCCCGACCTCACCGAGCGCTTCGAGCTTATGGTAAACGGCAAAGAGCTGTGCAACGCATACAGCGAGCTCAACGACCCCATCGACCAAGCCGAGCGCTTCCAAGAGCAGCTGCGTCTGAGCGAGAAGGGCGACGACGAGGCAATGTTCATCGACCAAGATTTTGTACGCGCCCTTGAGTATGGAATGCCCCCCACCTCGGGAATGGGAATAGGAATGGACCGCTTGGCAATGCTTATGACCGGACAAACAGCCATCCAAGAGGTACTCTTCTTCCCCCAGATGCGCCCCGAGAAGCGCATCCCCAAAGACCCCGCATCGGCCTTTACAGCCAGCGGAATAGCCGAGGAGTGGGTCCCCGTGCTTCAGAAAGCAGGCTACAATATGGTAGCCGACCTAAAGGGCGAAAATCCCCAAAAAGTACAGCAGCTCATCGGAGGAATAAACAAAAAATATAAATTGGGCTACACCAACCCATCGGTAAACGACGTTGCCGCTTGGATTGAAAAGCTCGCATAACCATAAAACCCTTAGGCTATGGAATTAGCAAATAAACAGGTCGCAATTATGGGTGGCGGAAGCTGGGCAACAGCCATCGCCAAGATACTACTGAGCAACGTAGATACCATAAATTGGTACATCAGACGCGACGACCGCATCGAAGAGTTTAAACGTCTGGGCCACAATCCCGCCTACCTCTCGGCAGTAAAATTCGACACCAACAGAATCAATTTCTCGTCCAACATCAACAAGATAGTAAAAGAGAGCGATATTTTGGTGTTTGTAACCCCCTCGCCCTACCTCAAGAGCCATCTAAAAAAGCTCAAAGAAGACCTCTCGGATAAATTCATCGTCAACGCAATCAAAGGAATTGTGCCCGACGAGAACCTCATAATCTCGGAATATTTCCACAAGGAGTACCACGTACCCTACGAGAATATTGCCGTAATTGCAGGCCCCTGCCACGCCGAGGAGGTAGCCCTTGAGCGCCTCTCGTACCTTACGGTAGGCTGCTCCAGCATACACCACGCCACACAATTTGCCAAGAAAATTGCCAACAGTTTCGTAAAAACCTCGGTGAGCGACGACGTTGTGGGAATAGAATACGGTTCGGTGCTTAAGAACATCTACGCCATTGCCACCGGAATATGCAACGGCCTTAAATACGGCGACAATTTCCAAGCAGTACTAATGTCGAACGCCGTAATCGAGATGAACCGCTTCATAAACGTAGTGCACCCCATCGAGCGCACCATAAACGACAGCGTATATCTGGGCGACCTATTGGTAACAGGCTACTCGAATTTCAGCCGCAACCGCGTATTCGGCACAATGATAGGCCGAGGCTACTCGGTGAAGAGCGCACAAATTGAGATGGAAATGATTGCCGAAGGCTACTACGCCGCAAAATGTATAAAGGAGATAAACGAGCACTATCGCGTGAACACCCCCATCATAGACGCCGTTTATAATATCCTGTACGAGCACATTTCACCAGTTATCGAGATAAAATTGCTTACCGACTCATTTAAATAAGGTGCGACAATAATCTATCGCACCCCACAGATAAACAACCAAACAAAAGAACTAAATTTTTACAAAAATGAAAAATATATCACTGAACATCGACAAAGTAACAGGCTTTGTTACACGTGAGCAGATTGAGGCCTTCAAGCCCCAAGTAGAAGCAGCACAGAAAGCACTCGAAGAGGGTACACTCCCCGGCAACGACTCTTTGGGCTGGTTGCACCTCCCCTCGTCAATCGGCAGCGAGTTTATCGGGCAGCTGAAAGCAGTAGCCGAGACACTGCGCAGCAAGTGCGAGGTAGTAGTAGTTGCAGGTATCGGCGGCAGTTATCTTGGTGCACGCGCAGTCATCGAGGCGCTGAGCAACAATTTTGCTGCCCTTCTGCCCGCCAACGGCCCCCGCGTAATCTTTGCAGGGCACAACATCAGCGAGGATTATCTGAGCGAGCTTATGGCCTATCTTAAAGGCAAGAAATTCGGCGTAATAAACATCTCAAAATCGGGTACAACAACCGAGACAGCCCTCGCCTTCCGCCTCCTGAAAAAACAGTGCGAAGAGCAGTGGGGCAAGGCCGAGGCCAGCGAAGTAATTGTTGCAATCACCGATGCCGTTAAGGGTGCAGCACGCGTAACAGCCGACAAAGAGGGTTACAAGAGCTTCATCATCCCCGACAACGTAGGCGGCCGCTTCTCGGTACTCACCCCCGTAGGCCTTCTGCCCATTGCCGTTGCCGGATACGACATCGAGGCACTCGTAAGCGGTGCACAGCAGATGGAGAAAGATTGCTCACCCGCAGTGCCTTTCGAGCAGAACATCGCAGCAATGTACGCAGCCACACGCAACGCCCTCTACGCAAATGGCAAAAAGATTGAGATTCTTGTCAACTACCAGCCCAAGCTGCACTTTACCTCGGAGTGGTGGAAACAGCTCTACGGCGAGAGCGAGGGTAAAGACCACAAAGGCATTTTCCCCGCATCGGTTGACTTCAGCACCGACCTTCACTCAATGGGCCAATGGATTCAGGATGGCGAGCGCACAATCTTCGAGACAGTGCTCTCAATTGAAAAGCCCAACAGCTCGCTGCTCGTTCCCTGCGACGACGAGAACCTCGACGGCCTCAATTTCCTCGCAGGCAAGCACGTTGACGAGGTAAACAAGATGGCCGAGCTCGGCACACAGCTTGCACACGTCGATGGCGGCGTACCCAATATGCGCATCTCAATCCCCGAGCTCAACGAATATTACATCGGACAGCTCATCTACTTCTTCGAGATTGCTTGTGGAATAAGCGGTTACGTCCTCGGTGTTAACCCCTTCAACCAGCCCGGCGTTGAGGATTACAAGAGAAATATGTTCGCCCTGCTCGACAAGCCCGGCTACGAAGAGCAGAGTAAAGCAATTCGCGCACGCCTCTAATGGACTACAAAGAATCATTAAGAAAATACCTGCAACTGCAAGGCCATACGGCCTTGCAGTTGCGTGCTGTACTGTTTGATATGGACGGCGTGCTGTTCGACTCGATGCCCTATCACGCCGACGCTTGGTCGAGAGTAATGACCGACGCAGGCTTCCTCTTCAGCCGCGAGGATGTCTATATGAACGAGGGGCGCACCGGTGCCGACACCATAAACACAGCCAGCATAGCACAATTCGGCCATCCATCCACCCCCGAGCAGATAGAAGCCCTGTGCAAGGCTAAATGCGACATATTCGCCACCTACCCCCCCACCCCCCGAATGCCCGCCGCATTCGAGCTTGTACAAAAGGTAAAATCCTGCGGCCTCACCCCAATGATAGTAACAGGCTCGGGCACCCCCACCCTGCTCGACCGCATACAGAGTAACTTCCCCGGCCTCTTCGACGAGCGCCACATAGTAACCAGCTTCAACGTAAAGCGCGGAAAGCCCCACCCCGACCCCTACCTTCTGGCACTCGAAAAAGGAGGCTTCCGCCCCAACGAAGCCATCGTCGTCGAGAATGCCCCTCTGGGCGTTACCGCAGGCGTCGCCGCCGGCCTCTTCACAATAGCCGCAAACACCGGCCCGCTCAGCGACAACATCCTCAGCGACGCAGGCGCAAGCCTTGTATTCCCCTCGATACAAGCACTATGCGACGAGTGGGACAACCTCTACACCGCACTATCTTGAAACAGATACTGCAACATATACGCACACAATTAGGCCGTTACTACACCACAGGCGAAGTAACGGCCCTATCGCGTGTCCTCGCCACCGAACTGATAGGCATCAAAGAGAGCACCTACTTTCTGAAAGACCCCGTAACCCTCACCCCCGAGCAGCAGCAACAGCTCGACAAAGCATTGGAGCGCCTGCAAGAGCACACCCCCATACAACACATTTTAGGCTACGAAAACTTCTGCGGCCTGCGCTTCACCGTCAATGGCAACGTACTAATCCCCCGTCCCGAGACACAAGAGCTTGTCGAGTGGATTGAGAGCGAATCGACAGGCAAAGAAAAAATCCTCGACATTGGGACAGGCAGCGGCTGCATAGCAGTGAGCCTCGCCCACAAAATGCCCCACAGCACAGTAGAAGCGTGGGACATATCCTCCGATGCCCTTGCCGTGGCACAAGAGAACAGCCGTATCAACAACACGCGCGTAAAATTTGCGCAGAGAGACATACTCACCCACCACCCCGAGAGCGAACGATTCGACATAATAGTGAGCAACCCACCCTACATAAAAGAGGCCGAAAAAGCATCAATGGAAGCAAACGTCCTCAATTGGGAGCCTCACACAGCCCTCTTTGTCCCCGACAGCGACCCACTGCTCTTCTACCGCACGATAGCCCAAAAAGCCCTCACGATGCTCCCTCCCGGCGGCCGCCTATACTTCGAAATCAACCGCGCCTACGGCCAAGAGACCGCTCGGCTGCTCGCCACCCTCGGCTACCGGAATATCGAGCTTCGCAAAGACTTTGCCGACAACGACCGAATGATAAGAGCCTGCAAAGCAACATACAACCCCTAAAAAACAGACAAAGAGTTTGAATTATAAAAAAGAATATTTAACTTTGTAAAATAAATACGAAAAAAGTTTAAACAGACAACCTATAAAATTCAAACAAAATGAAAATCCTACTAACCGGAGGTGCAGGTTTTATTGGAAGCCACACCTTGATTGAACTTACCGAAGCAGGCCACGAGGCAGTAGTAGTTGACAATCTCGACAACTCATCACCCATCTCACTGAAGCGCGTTGCCAAAATCATCGGCAAAGAGGTTCCCTTCTACAAGGTAGATATTCGCGACCGCGAGGGCCTTCAGAAAGTATTCGACGAGCACAAATTCGACGCTTGTATCCACTTTGCAGGCCTCAAGGCCGTTGGCGAGAGTTGCGCAAAGCCACTCGAATACTACGAGAACAATATGAACGGCACATTCGTGCTTGTTGACGTAATGCGCAAGAACGGTTGCAAGAATATGATTTTCTCGTCAAGCGCCACCGTTTATGGCGACCCCGCCATCATCCCCATCACCGAGGAGTGTCCCAAAGGCCACTGCACAAACCCCTACGGACAGACAAAATCAATGCTCGAAGAGGTACTTATGGACGTTCAGAAAGCCGATAACGAGTGGAACATTGTCCTTCTGCGTTACTTTAACCCCATCGGTGCACACAAGAGCGGCACAATCGGCGAGAACCCCAACGGCATCCCCAACAACCTTATGCCCTACATCACACAGACAGCAGTGGGCAAGCGCGCCGAGCTTGGAGTATTCGGTAACGACTACGACACACACGACGGCACAGGCGTACGCGACTACATTCACGTTGTTGACCTTGCTCGCGCTCACGTAGCAGCCCTCAAGGCCATCGTCGAGAACAAAGGCATCGCAATCTACAATATCGGTACAGGCCACGGCTACTCGGTACTCGACGTTGTAAAGGCATTCGAGAAGGCCAACGGCGTTCCCGTGCCCTACGCCATCAAGCCCCGCCGTCCGGGCGATATTGCCACCTGCTACTGCAACCCCGCAAAAGCCGAGGCCGAGCTTGGTTGGAAGGCTCAGTTTGGCATCGAGGATATGTGCCGCGACAGCTGGAATTGGCAGAAGAACAATCCCAACGGATTCGAGGAGTAATATTCGCACATATTAAAGAATCAATATCAAAAGGGGCAATTTTTATTGCCCCTTTATTTTGCCCCAAAAACAAATAAAATGAAAAGAGAGACAGACCCGCAACAGACCTCGCGTGCCGAAGCCTTCGCACTGTGGATGAGCTCGCCAATGCCAATGGTAACACTCACAAAGACATTCGACGTAAGCAACATCATAAAAACAAGCAAGAAGAGCGGAATAAAATTCAACGCCCTACTCTGCCTGTGCATAGGAAGAGCCGCAAGCAGCATCAACGAATTTTATCTGCTACCCGAGCAGGGCAAGCTGTACACGTACGACCGCATAGCCATAAACGTCATTGTAACAAACAAAAAAGGGGGAATAAACTCGTGCGACATTCCACTAACCGCCGACGCAAAAGAGTTTCTCAAGCAGTATAACCAACTGACGCAAAAAGCCTGCAACGAGTGTAAAAGTTCATTTTTACAGGATTATATGATAATTGGCACCTCGGCAATCATAGGAACCGAGCTCGACAGTATAATCAACCAATATACCGATAAATTCTGTAATCCAATGGTTATGTGGGGAAAGTACCGCAGAGGATGGTTCAAGACCACACTGCCAATATCCTTCCAATTTCATCACACGCAGATGGACGGAGGCCACGGCGCCCTCTTCCTCGAACAGTTGCAACAAGAGATAAAAGGGCTGAGAGTATAGTAAGCAGAATACATCCTTTATTATTCGAGCAAACACCCTGCCCACCCAAAAAAGCGGCTCAGTAGAAATTTACTGTGGGTAAGAATCAATAATCTATTTTTCACCATCAAGAACAGCAGTATATAATACGTACAAAAGGTAACTTTTAATTTATTGCACCATAAAAAAGAAATTCAATGTAGGTTCGATTGTTTTAAGGAAAAAGTGCGAGGTATGTTTAACCGCTACTTAGACGCTTGTTTACAAGCGACTAAGTGAGGGCGGTCCGCAGCACCCTTAAAACAATCGTAAA
>JAFQVS010000001.1 GCA_017407905.1 Bacteroidaceae bacterium
TGCTCCTCTTTCGACAAAGAGGAGCTGGCGCGCAGCGTCTGAGGAGTTCGATGCTTTTTATAAAAAATGTTGCTTGCGGTTATTTTAACTCCTCACCCCGCTGGGGAGCTCCTCTTTATTACAAAAAAGAGGAGCGTTTTTTTGTTTGTGTTTAAATTGTTGGGAGTGTTATTACTGCTCCTCTTTCGACAAAGAGGAGCTGGCGCGCAGCGTCTGAGGAGTTCGATTGTACATCAAAAAAGAATGTTGTGGCTCAGTAGAAATTTACTGTGAACAAGAATCAATTAGTAATTATCCACTTTCAAGATAAATAGAATTATCTCGACTACACTTTTTGCTACTGAGCCACAAAAAAGAAAAATCCGAGAATCAACTATTGCGCATCACAAACTCCTCGGCGGGGCGCAACGCATCCAATTTACCAACATCAATAAACTCAAGATTATCGGCCACGACGCCATAGATAGGCTCACGTGCAGCGGCCCACATATAAAAACTCATAATGGGGAAACGCGTGCCATTGACCTCGTCCACGGGAAGCCCCTTTTCGCCGACATACTCAGCCATAAGCGCAAGCACACGGTCGCTCAGAATGTGAATACCCGAAAAAGCCAACGCACGACACTCCTCAGGATGAATCTCGGGCGAAATTACGTGATAATCGCCGCTGTCGGTGTTCATCCAACCAACCAAACGCAGCGTCGCGGGGTCGAAGAGCAGGAAGCGAGTAGTTTTTCTATCGCTCACCAGCAACGATGCAAGCGCATCGGGCCTTGTCTGCGAGGCGAACCACTCAATATCACAGTCGGACAGAATATCCACATTATGTATCAGAAACGAGCCGCACCCCTCCAAGAAACGACGCGCGTGCAGCACGGCGCCGCCCGTCTCAAGCAGCTGTGCCCTCTCGTCGCTAAACTCAAACAGCATAGAGCCCTCGGCCTTCTGCTCTCTATCGGCAACAATCCACGGCTGCGCGGCCGCCCACTCCTCAATCTTATCGGCAAAATAGTGAATATTAACCACAGCCTCGTCGAGGCCCGCCGCCGCGAGCTTGCGCGCAACGTGCTCAATCAAAGGCTTTCCGCACACGGGCACCAGCGCCTTAGGCAGAGTATCGGTGATAGGCTTCAGACGGGTGCCGAGCCCCGCCGCAAAAATCATAGCTTTCATATAACGTAATTATTAAATTTACAAAAAAGGCGACAGCCCCCCTATCATTACACACAACACATAATCGACACTCGCCGAGGCCATCATAAAAAGAAATTTCCACAAAAGTAATCAATAATCGTCAAAAGCACAAGACAATGTTTGCGATGTTCGTCAGTTTGCACTATCTTCGCACATTAAAATATAATAAATAATGTATAACAGCATAGACCGTAAACTATTCAACAACGAAGCAATGCGCAGCGGCACACTGCTGGGTCTATTATGGATAGCATCGTACACCGTTGCTCTTGGCAACATCACCAACCCAATATACGCCCTGCTCTTTTCGGCAATGAATATAGCCTCGCCATTTTACGCAGGCTACCTTGCCGCCGGCTTCCGCAAGAAACATTGCGACAACAGCCTCAGATACATTCAAGCGTGGTATTTTCTGCTCATTGAATATCTGTGCGCATCGCTGCTGACAGCAATGGCAATGTTCATCTATCTGCATTTTATCGACAGTGCAGCACTGAGCAAATTTATGGACAAAATACTCGACACCCTTAGAGCCGACCCGCAAATATACTCGGCAATGAGTGGCGACATTGAGCAGATGAGCACAATATACGCCAATATGAGCACACGCGACATTGTGCTGAATTTTGCCACCTCGAACCTTATGAACGGCAGCATACTCGCCCCCATAATAGCACTATTCGTAAAACGTAACCCCCAATAAAAAACCACAAGAATGGACATTTCCGTTATAATACCGCTATACAACGAAGCCGAATCGCTCCCCGAACTCACAGCGTGGATAGAGCGCGTGATGGACAAGCACGGATACTCGTACGAGATAATCTTCATAAACGACGGCAGCACCGACAATTCGTGGACGATAATAGAGCAACTGCAAAGCAAAAACAGCCGCGTCCACGGCATAAAATTCCGCCGCAACTACGGAAAATCGCCCGCCCTTTATTGCGGATTCAACCGTGCGCAAGGCGACGTAGTAATAACAATGGATGCCGACCTTCAGGACAGTCCCGACGAAATACCCATCCTCTACCGTATGATAACCGAAGAGGGCTACGACCTTGTCTCGGGATACAAGCAGAAACGCTACGACCCCCTGAGCAAGACAATCCCCACCAAACTCTTCAACGCCACCGCCCGCTTAGTCTCGGGCATAAAAAACCTGCACGACTTTAACTGCGGACTAAAAGCCTACCGCAACGAGGTGGTAAAAAGCATCGAGGTTTATGGTGATATGCACCGCTACATCCCCTACCTTGCCAAGAACGCAGGATACACCAATATAGGCGAGCTTGTAGTGCATCATCAGGCCCGCAAATACGGCACAAGCAAATTCGGAATAAGCCGCTTCTTCCACGGCTACCTCGACCTTATGTCGCTGTGGTTCCTCTCGAAATTCAGCTACCGCCCGATGCACATATTCGGCCTTTGGGGCTCGCTTATGTTCCTAATAGGCTTTATAGCCGCCCTTGTGCTGGGCGTTGGCAAGCTGTACGCCCTCTCACAAGGCCTACATTTCAGATTAGTAACCGACTCGCCCTATTTCTACATCTCCCTGACGATGATGATTCTGGGCACCCAACTATTCCTCACGGGATTCTTGGCCGAGCTTGTGAGCCGCACCTCACAAGAGCGCAACAAATACAATATAGCAAAAGAAATTTAAAAATGAAAAGAACAATAATCGCCCTAACCACCCTACTGACACTGATGCTGAGCGCGTGCGACAACGGAGGCGACTGCAAAATATACAACACCTCGTACTACCGCACCCTTTTCCGCAGCATCGACGCCGCCACAGCCAAAGAGGTGCCTTACACCTTCCCCCTTGAGGTTGACGTCCGATTAGTAGTCAACGGCACCGACTCACTCGTGTTCAACAATATGACAGCCGACAGCGAGCTTGCCCTGCCAATGTGCTACACACAAGAGTGCGACACACTACTGCTGCAATTCGGCACCGCCGCCACCGACACACTGTTTGTCGAGCACACCAATATCCCCTATTTTATATCAATGGATTGCGGCACAGGAATGTACCACAATATAACAGCCCTGCGCCACACAAGCAATTTCATCGACTCGGCAGTCATTGTTTATCCATTCATCAATTTCGACGCAAATGAAAATATCAAGCTATATATTGCTGAGTAGCCTCATAGCCCTGCTACCCCTGACAGCCCAATCGCAAGAGACAACAATAAAGAGCGACACTGTGTCGGGCCGCCTGCTCGATTTTCGCGGGCTCAGCGTCTCGACCGACCTTTTCGGCTATGCCTACTCCCTGCTCGAAGATTACACAAGCGGCGAGGTAGCCATCGAGGCCAATCTCGGCAACAAATACTACCCCATTTTCGAGATTGGCTACGGCAGCAGCGACTTTACCGACGAGACCTTCGGCATACACTATAAATCCTCGGCCCCCTACTACAAAGTGGGCCTCAACTACAATTTCACCAACAAAAAAGGCAGTGCGCCGCGCGACAGCTACATTTACGGCCTCGCCCGCTTCGCTTGGACAAGAGCCGAATACGACGTCTCGTCACCCCCTATCACCGACCCCGTATGGGGCGGCAGCGTCGGCCTCGACCTAAGCGACGTCAACGGCTTCTACAGTTGGATAGAGCTTGGCGTGGGCGTAAAAGTAAAAATATACAAGAATTTCAGAATGGGCTGGAGCATACGCTACAAAGCCCGCGTCAATCAAGTAAGCGGCAGCAACTCCCGAATGTGGTACGTCCCCGGATTCGGCAACAGCCGACACACCACCTTTGGTGGCACATACAGCCTAATATACGAAATACCATTCAAATAACCCTACCACAATGAAACTCTGGAAAATACTATTCCTCGTCTTTCTTATAGCAGCATCGGTATATGTTATAAGCAACGAGCCCCCCTATCACACCGACCGCGGATTCACATTCGGCACCTACTACAACATCTGCTACAAAAGCAAGCACAATGTGCAACACAAGATTGACAGCACCCTAAAAAGCATCGACAACTCCCTCTCGCCCTTTAACAAGCGCTCCATAATAACCGCCATTAACGAGAACCGCGACACCCTGCCCGACGCCCAATTCCTCGCAGTCTTTAACCTTGCACAAGAAATATCGGCAGCCACAAACGGCTCGTTCGACATTACCGTCGCCCCCCTTGTCAACGCTTGGGGATTCGGATTCAAGCAAGGCACAAAGGTCGATAGCCTCACCGTTGACAGCCTCCTGCAATATGTCGGATACAAAAAAGTAAGCCTCGCAGACGGCAGAATAATCAAACAACACCCCGCAATAATGCTCGATTGCAGTGCAATAGCAAAAGGCTACGGCTGCGACCGCATCGCCCATATGTTCCAAAGCATCGGCATCGACAACTATATGATTGAGATAGGCGGCGAGGTTGTTGCAAAAGGCAAAAACGACAAAAGCAAACGCTGGAGCATAGGCATCAGCAAGCCCACCGACGACACCACAGGCACAAATACAAGCCTGCAAGAGATACTGCACATCAGCGGACACAGCATAGCCACCTCGGGCAACTACCGCAACTACCGCTACGAGGAAGGCCGCAAAGTATCGCACACCATCGACCCCCGCACAGGACGCCCCGTCGAGCACACCCTACTCTCGGCCACCGTCATTGCCGACAACTGTGCCACCGCCGACGCCTACGCAACAGCATTTATGGTGATGGGCCTCGACAGCGCAATGCAAATATGCAATCGTCAAGGCCTCGACGCCTACTTTATATACAGCACCCCCGACGGCAGCATCGCCACACAAGAGACCGAAGGGATGAAAAAATACCACAAATAAAAGAATCAAGAACCGACAGAAACAAAAAAGTCTCATCGACGGACGTTCCGTCGATGAGACTTTTTACATTCGCAACCTTAGAGCGAAAGAAAACCTCAGCCATTTACAACACCAAGCAGATAAGATATATTCGAGGTAAACAGCTTCACCGAAATTGCAAGCAAGATAACGCCAAAGAATTTCTTCATAAAATAGACACCGCTGCGTCCCAGCAGGCTCTGAGCACGCTTAGTAAATTTCAGCATAAAGAACACCACCACAGCATTTAGCATCAGCCCAAGAAAAATATTCAGAGTAGCATACTCGGCCTTCAGCGAGAGAAGCGTAGTAAAAGAGCCCGGGCCCGCCAACAGCGGAAACACCACCGGCAGATAAGTCGCATTTCCGGCAAGCTCGCCAAAATCCTTGAAAATCTCAATTCCAAGCACCATCTCAAGCGCCATAAGAAACAAGATAAGCGCACCGGCCACGGCAAAAGAGTTAATATCCACGCCGAAGAGGCTCAGCATCCAATCGCCAAGATAGAAAAACAGAATCATAAGCGAGAAAGAGTACAACACCGCTTTACCCGCATCAATTCTCTTTCCACTCTCGCGTATTCCCACAATAATAGGCATCGTGCCCACAGGGTCGATAATCGCAAACAACACGATAAAAGCACTCAGAAAATGCATTAAATTAAAATCGGCCAAGAATTCCATAGTATTTATTCTTTATATAAATAATCCAGATAAAAAACGTCGTAAAAAAACATCCTTAAGCACACTCTTCATCCCTTAGCACACAGCAACCACAAAAAAGACACTGTCTGCAACTAAAATACCCGTAAGCAGGCAATAAGTACAAAACCTACAGCGAGTACAGTGTATTTTAGCCGCAAGGCAAATATACAAACAAACGAGCAAGAAACGTAAAATCTATTTTAACGTTTATCACAGCGAGTGCAGTGTATGTTCGCGCTTTAGCGCAAATATACAAACAAGCGAGCAAAAAAATAAAGTTTACCTTAGATTTTTAAAGCGAGCGCAGAAAATATTCGAGTTTATCTCCAATATACGACTATTTTAATTAAACCGGCAACCAATAAGAAAAAAACAAGCAAAAACATATCTTCGCCATTCACGCCACGCACAATTCACCAATAAATAAAGGCAACCCCGCAAAGGTTACCTTTATTACTTATTTTTTACTAAACTGATTCTTAATTCTCGACGAAACAATCTCATAAATCTTAAACGGATAGCGAATTGCGAAGAAAAGCATATTCGTATATACGCCATAAGACTTAATAACCTTAGAATGCTCTTTCATAATAAGCCAACGGCTGCGGAAGCCATCGGTCGAAACACCCCCCGTGCGCATCGTAACAAAATCGCGCTTAATATACCTTGTCCTAATCTTTTTAATGTAAATAAAACGGAAAAGAGAATCAAAATCGGCCGCGATTTTATACTTTGTATTAAAAGCACCATACTTCTCATAAACCTCACGCTTACAATAGAACGACGGATGAGCAGGCATAAACCCGAACCTCATCAACCGACGCGAAAAAATTGCTGACGAATAATATCTGACACATTTTGTAAGGTCATTACTATTCACAAAATGAATATCACCATATACCGCATCAATCTCACCCTCTTCAAAATTATTGGCTACAATCTCAAGAATATTGTTTGAGGTATAAAAATCGTCGCTATTCAGTATGCCCACAATATCTCCGGTGGCCATTGCCAATCCTTTGTTCATTGCGTCGTATAAGCCACGGTCTTTCTCACTTATGTAACGCATCTTGCCTTCAAACTTTCCGGCATACTCTTTTATAATCTCAACTGTATTATCTTTAGAAAGACCATCGACAACAATATACTCAATATCCTTATACGTCTGATTGAGAACCGAATCAAACGTATTTCTTACCGTTTCTGCACTATTATATGTTGCGGTAATTATTGAAATTTTCATTGCACCGACACTCTACTAATAAGTTTACACTAAACAAGATTCATACAATATGATAAAGCAAATGCGACGTTCCTACTATAACATCACACCGACAGCACAATCTTTTATATATTTAGAATGATTAAAACTTTCCGCAAAAATGCAAAATATATTCGAGACGAACAAATATATTTTGCATTTTTTGCCTATTCAGTCCAAATATAAGAAATTAAGGATTCTTATTTTTTCTCGTTAGTAATTGCGTCGATAACCGCAATTGCCGTTACGTTCAGAATATCCTGCACCGAGCTCTCGAAGTCGATAAAGTGTATAGGCTTGTTCAGTCCCATCTGAATGGGGCCGAAAATCTCGGTGTCGGGGCTTAGCGCCTGAAGCATCTTGTACGAGCTGTTGGCGGCACTCAGACAGGGGAAAATTAGCGTGTTTACATCCTTGCCGTAGAGGCGCGAGAAGGGATATTTACTGTCGCGAAGCTCGCGGTTCAGCGCCACGTTCACCTGCATCTCGCCGTCAATGAGCCAATTGGGATGCTCGCGATGCAGAATCTCTATCGCCTCGTGCACGTCGCCTGCGCTGCCCCCCTTATCGCTTCCGAAATTACTGTAAGAGACCATTGCCATCACAGGCTCGTGATTGAAAAAGTGGAGTGCCTTTTCGCTCAGTCGTGCAATATCGACAAGCGTCTTTGTGTCGGGGCTGCGGTTAATAAGTGTATCGGCTACAAAATATGTTCCTTTTTTAGAGTTTAGAATGTGCATCGTGGCAAAATGGTCGAACCCATCTTGCAGGCCTATTACCTCTTTTGCCACCTTTATGGTATTCGAATATTTTGTGTAAAGACCGGTTATAAAGGCATCGGCATCGCCTGTCTCGACCATCATCATTCCAAAATAGTTACGCTCGAACATTTTGTCGTTGGCCTCCTCAAAAGTATAGCCTTCGCGCTGACGCTTGTCGTTGAGGATGCGTGCGTAGCGCTCGCGGCGCGAGGCCTCGCGGTCGTGGCGCAGATTGACAACCTCGATGCCCTCAAGGCTGAGGTCGAGCTCTTTGGCCAGCTTGGCTATGCGCTCGTCGTTGCCCAAAAGGATGGGATGGCAGATGCCTTCCTCTTTGGCCTGTACGGCGGCCTTCATCATTGAGGGGTGAGCACCCTCGGCAAACACCACACGCTTAGGGTGCGAGCGTGCCGTGTCGTGTATCTGCTGCGTTAGTTTCGATTCGCGTCCCATAAACTCGCGCAGATGCTCCTTGTATCTGTCCCAATCGTCGATGCTCTTGCGCGCCACCCCACTCTCAATGGCTGCTCGCGCCACGGCTGCCGATACCTCGGTGAGCAGGCGGGGGTCAACGGGCTTTGGTATGAAATATTCGCGGCCGAATGTAAGATTATTTACGTGATAAACCTCGTTCACAATCTCGGGGACGGGTTGTTTGGCAAGGTCGGCAATGGCACGCACGGCAGCCAATTTCATCTCCTCGTTGATGGCTGTTGCGGCAGTGTCGAGCGCTCCGCGGAATATATAAGGGAAGCCTATTACATTGTTAATTTGGTTGGGATAATCGCTGCGACCGGTGCTAATAAGCACGTCGGGACGGCTCTCCATTGCATCCTCGTATGATATTTCGGGGACAGGGTTGGCAAGCGCAAATACTATGGGGTCGGAAGCCATCGAGCGCACCATCTCTTTTGTAAGGATATTTCCTTTTGAGAGGCCGAGGAAGAGGTCGGCGCCGACGATTGCCTCTTCGAGTGTATGAATGTCGTCGCGCGTGGTTGCAAACTCAATCTTCTCGGGTGTCAGACGCTCGCGCTTGGTGTTTATGACACCTTTACTGTCGAGCATCACAATATTCTCTTTCTTTACTCCCAATGCCACGTAGAGCCTTGCGCAGGAGATTGCCGCTGCACCCGCTCCGTTAACCACCACTTTTATTGTGGAAATATCTTTTCCGTTCACTTCGAGTGCGTTCAGCATTCCTGCGGCCGAGATAATGGCTGTGCCGTGCTGGTCGTCGTGCATCACGGGAATGTCGAGTTCCTCTTTCAATCGGCGCTCAATCTCGAAGCACTCGGGAGCCTTAATATCTTCAAGGTTTATACCTCCGAATGTGGGTGCGATTGCCTTTACAGCCTCGACAAATTTATCGGGGTTACTCTCATCCACCTCAATGTCAAAAACATCTATTCCCGCATATATTTTAAAGAGCAGACCCTTTCCCTCCATCACAGGCTTTCCGCTGAGGGCGCCAATATTGCCGAGGCCAAGCACTGCCGTTCCGTTCGATATTACCGCCACAAGATTGCCTTTGTCGGTGTAACGATAAGCATCTTGCGGGTTCTTTTGGATTTCGAGACAGGGCTCGGCCACTCCGGGCGAGTATGCGAGCGAAAGGTCGTTTTGTGTAAAATAGGGCTTTGTGGGGACTACCTCAATCTT
Source organism: Bacteroidaceae bacterium (assembly GCA_017407905.1). GTDB lineage: Bacteria > Bacteroidota > Bacteroidia > Bacteroidales > Bacteroidaceae > HGM04593. Next base: position 9,419 of record JAFQVS010000001.1, read on the forward strand.
TCCGGGGCGCTTGCCCTCGTGGTAGCGAAGTGCATCTTCTTTTGTTATCTTTGCCATAATTCTTTCTATCTTTTTTATATTGTATCGCCCTCGACACCTATGCCAAAGAGGGCAAAATCGTATTTCACGGGGTCCTCGGGGCACAATTCCGCGAGGCGGGCGGTTAGCTGCTCGACGGTGCGACGGTCGTTGCTCTTGCGCTCTATCAGCGAGAGAGCTCTTCCGATGCGCGAGACGTGTACGTCGAGGGGAATCATCAGCTGCGAGGGGGCTATCTGCTGCCACAATCCAATATCAACAATTCCGTCGTTGCGACAGAGCCAACGTAGCATCATATTGAGCCTTTTGCAGGCCGAGGCGGGCTTTCCGGCCACAGCCGTCGGGTTAGAAATGTGCCGTGTCGATGCACCATCGTTGGCTCTTGCAAGAGCCGCTCGAAGGTTATAAATGCCGTTCCACACACTCTCCTCGGCGGTAAAAAGTTCCTCCATCGAATTGTGTCGATTGTAAATATCCTGCAACCCTCGACACAGATATATAAAATCGCGCACAAAGAATGTGCGGTGAATATTCGCCTCGGGTGCGAGCCTCTGCCACTCGCCTCGCATAATATAGTCGTAGGGGCGGCCCCCCATTATCCCGAAGAGCATTTTGTTGCCCGAGGATATTATCATCCTGCGGTTGCCCCAAGCAATTACCGAGGCCAATAGAGCCGCAATCTCAATGTCGCGACGCTCGCTGAATGCGTGTGGGAATTGTACAGGGTCGGCTGCTATAAATTCTTTGCAGTTGTAACGGGCTGCTTTTTCGTCGAGTAGTTTTTTGAGCCTCTCCATAAGTAGATTTTTTGTCAATCAATTTTATTTACACGCGCCACCCGTCCGCCGCAGAAGAAATTGGCAATGTTTGTGGCTGCAAATTGTGCCATTTCGCGTCGGCCATCCATTGTTTGTGTGCCGATGTGCGGCGTAAGCACTGTGTTGTCAAGTTCGAGCAGCTCGCGGCTCACCGTATCATCAAACTCGTAAACGTCGAGGCCGGCACCTGCGAAACTGCCGCTGCGCAGCGCCTCGACAAGCGCTCTCTCATCCACCAACGCACCGCGTGCCGTGTTTATGAGAAAAGCCGATGGCTTCATCTGCGCAAGGCGCGCGCCATCGACAATATGATAAGTCTCTGCCGTCAAAGAGGCATTCAGTGAGACAACGTCCGAGCCACTGAAAAATTCGTCGAGTCCAACGTACTGCGCACAATACAGCTGCTTATCAACCGAAAAATTCCACATTGACAGAAGCGTATCGTACCCTCCTATCATCGACAGCACCTCGTCGTAAGTCAAGCTCTCGACACCGGGTGCAGGCATTGTTACCTCGAAATTCGCAAGAATCTCGCGGTACAACTCACCGAAGATATTATAGGTTATAAGTACTCTCGGCTTCATTTTTTTTCTTTTTAAAAAACGTGTGCAGATTATTTTGCAGCCAGATAAACGTCGAGCTTTTTCATCGCCACGAGCATAGCCTCATCGACATCCTTGCGAGCGGGTGCAAGCGGCAGACGCAGATTATTGCCCATCTTGCCCTGATGCGACATAAGCACCTTTACACCGGCCGGATTACCGTCGGCAAAGAGTAGCGAGCACACCTCGCCGAATGCCTCGTTCAGGCGTGCAGCCTCGTCGAGCTTACCCTCCATTGCAAGATGCGTCATCTGCGCAAAGGCACCGGGATAAGCGTTGCCAAAGACCGTTACGGCACCCACTCCACCCAATTTTATAATATCAAAGACAAGGCCGTCGTCGCCCGAAAGGACGTCGAATCCCTCGGGGGTGCGGTCGATAATCTCCTTTATCTGTGCCAAGCTGCCCGAGGCCTCTTTCACGCCCACAATATTGGGACACTCCGTTGCCAAACGAACCACGGTATCGGGCAAAAGGTTCACGCCCGTGCGTCCGGGAACGTTGTACATATATATTGGCAACTGCGTTGCGGCGGCAAGCGCCCTATAATGACGATAGAGTCCCTCTTGGCTGGGTTTATTGTAGAAGGGGGTTACAGATAGAATTGCATCGACCCCTGTAAAATCCTCGCTCAGAAGCTCGTTTATAAGGCTTTGCGTGCAGTTGCCTCCGACGCCCAACAATATGGGTAAACGCCCTGCCACTTTATCTATGACGCATTTTCGTACATTGCGTTTCTCCTCGGTTGTAAGTGTGGGTGTCTCGGCCGTTGTTCCGAGGACACATAAAAAGTCGGTACCTTCGTCTAATTGTGATTGTACTAATCTATCGAGTGCTACATAATCTACCTCACCCGCTTCTGTAAAGGGGGTAACAAGCGCTACTCCCATTCCGGTTAATCTTTTTCGCGTCATATAATTTATTATGTTTTTATTTTGCTGACAAATTTACATTATTTTTTGCCAACCTCAGCAAATTTCGTCGATTTTTCTTTATTTTTTTATAATATTTGCTATAATTAGAGAATATTTACTAAACTCGCTGAAAGAAATTAAAGCAAGCACTGTTCTTTACTCGCTCGCAGCCCTATCGGCTACAATTAGCAGATATTCACTGCGTCCACAGAAAAAGAGCCATCAATCATCTTGCAACATTTGCAGAAACTCCGTCTCGCTTACGAGGCGCACGCCCAATTTCTGCGCCTTTTCCAATTTTGCAGGGCCCATATTTTCGCCTGCCAGAATAAAGCTCGTTGAGCGGCTTACGCTTCCGACATTTTTTCCGCCGTTCCTCTCGATAATATCCTTATACTCGTCGCGCGAGTGCTGCGAAAATACTCCGCTAATGACAATCGTCTGCCCTTTCAGTTTGTGGGTGCGCCCCTCGTTTACCTCCTCGGCAATCTCGAATTGTACGCCCGCCGCGCGCAAACGCTCGATGAGTGTACGATTAGCCTCGTCGGCAAAAAATTGCTTTACGGCGGTTGCGATGCGCTCGCCAATATCATCCACTGCCATCAACTGCTCAAGAGTAGCCGACATAAGCGCGTCGATATTCCCAAAGGCACGCGCCAGACGCTTGGCCACCGTAACACCCACAAAGCGTATGCCCAACGCAAAGAGCACCCGCTCGAAAGGCACGGCAAGCGACGAGGCCACTCCGGCAATAATATTCTCGATAGATTTTGTACCCAATCGAGGCAGAAACAAAAGGTCGGCCGATTCGATGGAATAAAAATCGGCCACACTCTTCAGCAGCCCCAGAGCATAGAACATCTCAATTGTCTCGGGGCCGATGGAGTCAATATTCATCGCATCGCGCGATACAAAATGCTCTAATTTACCCTTTATCTGCGGGGGGCACTCTTTCTCGTTGGGACAATAGTGTGCCGCCTCGCCATCGACGCGCACAAGAGGCGTGCCGCACTCGGGACAGCGCGTTACAAATTCCACTTTCGGCCCGACGAGCAGACGCGCGTCAACATCAACCCCCGTAATTTTGGGGATAATCTCGCCCCCCTTCTCGACAAAGACAAAATCGCCAATGTGCAGGTCGAGCTTTTCGATAATATCGGCATTATGCAGCGAGGCGCGCTTCACAACGGTACCCGATAGTTGCACAGGGTCGAGGTTGGCAACCGGCGTTACAACGCCCGTGCGCCCCACCTGATAGGTTACCTCGTTTAGACGCGTTACAGCCCTCTCGGCCTGAAATTTATAAGCAATTGCCCATCGTGGCGACTTTGCCGTAAATCCCAAATGCCGCTGTTGACGCAGCGAATCGACCTTAAGCACAATGCCATCGGTGGCAACGGGCAGAGACTTACGCAGCACATCCATACGGTCGATATAATCGAATACCTCGTCGAGGGTACTACAGCGGCACATTGTATCAGACACCTTAAAGCCCCACGATGCGGCCGCCTGCAAATTATCGTAATGCCCCTCGGCAGGCAGTTGCTCGCCCAAAAGATAGTAAAGATATGCATCAAGGCAGCGCTGTGCCACCACCGACGAATCTTGCAGCTTCAACGTACCCGAGGCAGCGTTACGCGGGTTGGCAAAAAGTTGCTCGCCCTGCGCGGCACGCTCGCTGTTGAGCCTCTCGAACACAGCCCACGGCATAAGCACCTCGCCGCGAATCTCAAACTCTCGGGGGTAGCCCTCGCCCTTAAGCACCAACGGCACCGAGCGGATTGTTCTAACATTGGCCGTAACATCGTCGCCCTTCTCGCCGTCGCCACGCGTAACGGCGCGCACAAGAGAGCCGTCAATATATGTGAGCGAGATTGACGTTCCGTCGAATTTAAGCTCGCAACATATTTCAAAATCCTCGTTCAAAGCACGGCGCACACGCTCGTAAAAATCGGCAACCTCGGCCTTAGAGTAAGTATTTCCCAGCGAGAGCATAGGATATTTGTGCACCACCTGACGAAACTCCTTTGTAATGTCGCTACCCACACGCTGCGTGGGCGAATTTGCATCGAAAAGCTGCGGATTTTCATTTTCGAGCAGTTGAAGCTCGCGCATCAGCGCATCAAACTCAAAATCGCTAATTGTTGGATTATTAAGCACGTAATAATTATGATTGTGCAAATGCAACAGCTCGCGTAACTCTTTTATTCTTTCTTCGGGGCTCATAAATCTCATTTATCTGTAAAACAGCGCTAAGATACAAAAATATTATCACACTCGAATTAAATTAACAGCCATAGGAGAATAAAAAAACGAACAGCCCGAAAAAAATCAAGCTGTCCGAATAAAACGTTCGTTTATCGACGACACGACGAAGAGAGTAACAAACGAACGCAATAATATCAGAAATTACTCCACGTATATGTTACAAGCAAGAAAGTCTGTTTATAGATGGTTGTAAACTTTCCCGAGATATTATAAGTAACACCTACGCTCTTGTCGGCCTTAACGTAGCCCGTACCAAGATTAGAGAAGCCGGCAGCTTCGAGCGAGCCGCAATAAGCATTCCAAATGCTCTCATCTACCTGATAAACAAAGGTAGTTGCATTACCCGTCTGCAAAAAGCCCAAAGCAGTCTGGTTGAACGAGGGGAAAGCCTTCATAACAGGCGCCAAGCTCTCTTGCTGCTGCATTGTCAGAGCCTCCATTGTATAACCATTCCTCACAAAGCTGCTGTTCACTGATTTTGCAGTGCTGCACGATGTTACCACCATTGCAGAGAGCATCATAATTGCCATTATCGACAATGTAAAAATCCTTTTCATAACAATATTCTATTAAATAAATTATTATACATAAATATTTCAACCGCGAAGATACAAAAATTTATACAAACAACGAAAATCGGCACACCATTTATTGCTGCGTGGGTAAATTTTCTTGTTCCTCGGCATTAGCCTCGCCGCCGGCGGCCTGTGGCGAGGCATTGGCAAGCATAGCCAGCAGCTCGGGCGAGACACCCTCCGTTGCGGCACCCGCGGCGGCCTGCTCCTCGTTACGTTTGACAGCCTCAAGGATTTTCTTGGCAAAAGGATAACTGCTGTTTTCGAGCATAGTCTTAACGTCGAGCACATTAGCCTGAAACAGTTGCATAAGAAAATCGTTGGCCAGCATCTGATAAGCCGGCGTATTATACCCCTCGGTGAGCGTAAGGTCAAACTCGCTGTTGCGCACCTTCTCGGGCGAGTACCAGCGTGCCTCCTCGGCATAATCGCCGCCCGCAATGTCAAGATAACGTTCGTCCGTATAATACTGCTGAATCATTTTTATCAATTTTGTATCGCGCCGACGGCGGAACGAGCGGAAGCCATCGAACAACCCCTTGAGATTGAGCGACGAATTTTGTACCTGCTGCGCATAGAGGCTCGCCGGAGTACCGGCCTTTGGCGCCTGCCCCTGCATAGCCGAGTTTACGCCCGATATTTCATTTATCAGCCTCAGTTGCAGATTGAGCAGCTCAAAATCCCCTGCAACGGCAGCGCCGCTGTTATATTGCCGCACCACCCCGTCGATACTCTGTCCGGGCTTCAGTTTGACGAACAGCACCCCATTGTAGCGCACATATTCGTCAATAACCTCCTCGCGCGACATACTCTCAACAGCCTCATCATCAACCACAAGCACACCCTTTGACGATGTTCCGCGTATAAAGTCGATGAGCGTCGCCGTGCGGTTGATAGCCCTCTGCTGGTCGATAAACTGCTCGACAAAATTGCCCAACCGCCCCTGCATCATAGGATAAAGATGCAGCACATAATTATGCTCGCCGTGCCAATAAGGACTGCGTCCCTCTTGCAAAATATCACCCATAGGCGACATATAACGATAGTACCAATAACGCTCGATGGCAAACTCATACTCTATACCGAGAAAATCCTCATCGTCGAGACCCTTGCCCTGCGAAAGCTCGCGCCGGCGTCGGTTAGCCTCGTCGAGCAGCAGACGGCTATCGTCGTTATAAGGCAGATAGCCCCACGTTCCGTGCAGCGTGTCGTTCCATAGATAAGCGTCGCGCGACTCGAGCTTCCAGCCCAGAATCACACGGCACAGGTCGCTGCGCGAGGGTGTATAAAAGGTAAGCTCCTTTGTCTCATTGCCCTGCATTGCGCGTGTGTCGAGAGTGCCGCCGCCAACCTCGCCGTAAATATCCAAAAGACGTTGTTTAGCCTCGGGAGTATGCCCAAAATGCGCAAGAACATCATCGAGCGACATATCAAAAAGTTCGCCCACGCAGGTAATATCCCACATACGTACATCCTCAAGATTAGTATTAAAAAAGAGCCGCGAAGGGTTGACGCCATAAACCCACACGTCGCGTTTATCCTTCGAGACGTTCAAGCCATACTCGATGCGCTGCGCAATCATCCCACCATTGAGAAGCATACGCATAGCGTCAGAGTCGAGCTCTTCCATCTCATTTATATCGTGTACATACTCGACAGCAATTGACATCATCTCGCCCAGCGTACTCTCGCGATTATCGCGTGCCACACATACGGGACGCATCAAATTCTGCCGCAGCTGTCCGTCGATATTACTCAGTATGGGCGCAATCATATTATTCTTCAGCGGCACTTTTCCGTTTCTCTTTATAAGCTCGCCCTCGGTAATATAACCCGACGACTCGGGGTCGCGCACATAATCGCCCCATTGGTCGCCGTAGCTGTACATAAGGCTCCGCCGCAATTTGCGGCGGGCCTCGTCGAGAGAGTTCCAGCAGTTGGCACACTCGTCAAGAAAGTCGAGAGCCGCCCCCGAGCGTTGCTCTTCGGGCTTCTCGGCCGAGCTTGCAACAGCCTTTACTCGTCGGTTAAGAAATTTATTCATAGTCTTTTAATGAATTTTAGTCCTACAAATATTCACCTTACACTTATTTACCATACTTTTCATTAAACTCCTTAAGAATCTCCTCTAACGGACGGAAAGGCGAGTTCCCATCTGCATCTAAGTAATTCTGTTTGTAAGGTGGTATATACCCACCTTTTGTTCTATTGATTTTTATATATTTACTTTGTATCGAATTATCGCCCGAGCCGTACAAAAAGTTAAACTCTCTCAATATATCCTCAATAGAACGTGTTTTAGGCTTTTGCGGTTCGAATCTTTCTTTAGTTACAGGCACCAAACTATTTTTCTTCAACACAGGCAGCGGGACATATCTGGGCAGTTCATACTGCGGAATACCAAATGAAAAACTTCTTAATTCTTCGGCCTCACGCAAAGTCATATCCCTGCCGTCGCGTGGAGCATTCTCAAGCACCTTCTCGATAATATCGAGCGGCCCGCCTAAAAAGCCTCGCAGCTCTTCGTTGTTGGTAGAATAACTCCTCAACGCCTTACCCCTATTATCAGGCCATCTAAAATGCGTATTGTCATCAAGATAATCCTCAATAGTGGGATATTTCTCTCGAAGTTCCTCCAAATCTGTTCCTAATCTCATACGATACAACTCACGGATACGCGGCTCGCGCTTCACCACCGCGAGTCCCCTGCTTCTGTCAATATAATCCTGAGCATCGTTATAGGAAATAATTGTATTACGCTCGACATCATCGCGAAGCACCGGCCTATTACCCAATCCCTCAATATCATCAATCACGTGCTGCATAGTATAATAAAGCTCGTTTCTGAAGTAAGGGTCCTCGAATCCGCGTTTATCTATGATAAGGCGCTTATTTTCGACGTCGTAGAGTGCGTTTCGCCCCTTAAGTGTGGCAAAATGCACAGGAAGTTCGGCAATCCGAGGATAAGCTTTAAAGAGTTTCCAATCGTAAAGAATATCGTTCAGACGTGCGCTGCTATCAAACTGCACGGCCGTGTTACGCATAGCCTCAAGGGCATCTTTCTCATTGTCGGTGCGCAAATGAGCCGGCTTCGAGACTATCTCTTTATAGTATTCTGCCCGCCGCGGATTATAGACGCGCAACGTACGATATACATAATCGTATATTTTTGTCTCCGAGGGCGTGTTACTTGTATAGGCATACCATTTACCTTCGGGCGTTACTTTCCATCCTTCGTATATTCCGCGCTTGGTATAGTATTTATCAAGATATTTTAACCTTTTCATTTTATCAAGGTCTTTGAATCTGAAATAGGAAATATCTTTCAGTCGGTCGATGCCCTCCTCGCCATAATTACGGTAACTATACGTCGAGGGCTCGGCGGGGGCATCGTCGTACAACTCACGGTGCACCTTATGAAAGCCCTCGGGCAAGCCTTTGAGTGTCGGATTCTCGTTCATCTCCCTTGTGTAACGTGCTTTTGCAATATCGTAATCGTAGTATCCGCCGTCGCTACGTGCCGCCGTCTCAAATGGACGGAACGCACTGCCTCGGTAAGAATCATATTTTTTGTGTCTGAGGGTTGCACTGTGGTGGCGCTGGATAAGCGAGACAAGCTCCTCCTCGGAAATAGGCTTTCTGTAAATATTTAGTCGCTGCAACATCTCGCGCACAAAATCGCAGAAGCGTTGGTATATTGAACGCTGTTCGGGCGTGGTTATCGTGCGCTCCGAAAGTTTTGCAATATACTCATCAACGGCCTTATGCAAATGAAAGGCATTCTTAGAGGCAATATCGTCGATACTTTTGCGGACATTCGCATCGGAACGCATATACAACTCCTCGAGAAAATCGAAATAGTAGTAACCGAAAAGCTGCCCGAAACCTCGGTGTCCCACAGCCTCGTGCACCACCGTTCGGCGCACCTCGTCGATATTTTTGCTATTGGGGACATTTATTGTTATCTCGCCATTCATTTCGTTGAGCCAGCCTAAAGAGCGCAGCTTTATGTCATATTCGGCGATAGTGGTTGGAATTTGCGACTCATCTACAATGACATTTATTTTAACTCCAAGAGCCTCGCCCAAGTCAATCGCCTCTTTAGCCATTCTATCAACATCCTCGCGCGTATGTTTGTGGCGGTAGGGGCTCCACACATACCTCTCGTCCCAATTTTTCGGTTTACGAATATCGGATGCAAAGATTCCATATTGCTCGGTGAAGGTGGGCACGGCGCCCTCGTTCAGCCCCTCGCCCGTAATAATTGCACGGGTTGTAAAATCTTGCTGCTCCTGCTTTTTAAGTTCGTCGTTGCCAAGACCCACATAGTCATTATCGCTCGCCGTGAGTTCGTCGGCGCGTCGGCGCGATGTCCCCTCGTGCAATTTCAGTACCTCGCCTCGCATAATCTGCTCATATTTATTGAGCGCCGCATTCTCGGCCTCTGAGCAGTGAAAAGCACTCTTCTCTATTGCTCCCAAGAGACTGCCGTCGTTAAGGCCGTATTGCTCTTCGAGGCTGCGTCTGAGCGAGTAGAGCATCTGCCCCACCTCACTGTCCGAGTAGTTCGAGCGTCTGAGAATATCGTCGAGCACAGCCTGCTCCTCGGGCGCAAGCTCCTCTTTACGTGCCTTGCGGTACATTATGTCCGAGATTGTCTCGACGTCGGTACCTGTCTCGCGAGCATATTTTCCTGCCTGACGGAAGAAATTCTGCGAGTCGTAACTCTGCATCAACATTCTCTCGTGCATAGCAATTCTGTTGCGGCGCAGTTGCCCCGTGCGAGTAAAATAGAGGCTTTTCAGCTCCTCGCGACCACGACACTTTATATTCTCAAGCAGACGCCCCTCGGCATCAATTGTCGAAAACACGTAGCTTCCGTCGCCCTTGTCGCGCACCTTATAATCGACAGCCTCGGGTGGTGTCGAGGATAGCTTATTCTCGACAATATAAAGTAATTTCGAGCGCGCCGAGATTGATAAATCGGGCAACGACATAAGCCTCAGATAATCCATTTTCACGTCGCGCGCAGCCTTTTCGCTACCGGCCGAATAGATATTCAGGCTCTTCTCGAAATTTTCAATAAATTGGTCGGGATTGACGCCTGCACGCCTAATCTCCTCGGCCTCGGGCATCGAGAATCGCAATTCGGGCTTTAGTCGTCCCACGGTATTAAGTTTGTTCGATGCTCCCGACGGACGCCAATGCAACATCCTCATAGAGAGCAGCGTGGCAGCACTCTCGCCAAAGTCATTGACAAGGTCGATGGGTTCAATTTCCACCCCTTCCGCCATTTTCCCAAGCTCGTTCGATGCAGTAAACACTGCCGACTCGGCGCTTAAAATTCCCGCCGAAGAGGCAATGCGTCGCCCGCCGGTCAATCCTTTTGCAGCGTGTCGCAGAGGCGTACCCACGGCTCCCACGGCAGCACCCGTTGCCGCACCGTGTCCAAAGGCCGAAGCAGCCGCAGCAACATCAATATTCTCGCCGTGCAGAATATCATCCACCACACTGTGCGCCGCATCGTAAGCACCAAGCGTCAACCCCTGCGTCGATGCACTCTGCGCAATTTTTGTCTTAAGGCTCCCGAGCACAGCCTTTTTTGCAGTCGCCTCGGCCGCCTCGCGCGTCAGTCCCTTTGCGGCACCGTCGAGCATCATCTTCGAGACCGCGCGATTGACAACGGCATTAGTCGCCTTTCCCGTAAGCGCAGCCGCCCCGGCCCCCAATCCCGAAAAAACAACACCGTCGAGCAGAAGTCCGCCCACCCCGGCCGCAAAACGTTCCGTCCGCGAAGGATTATAATTCTCCATCGCCAAATCATCAATGTAACGATGCCCCTCAGCCCCCTTGTAGCCAAAAGTCTCAAGGTCGGCCATAGAGCCCATAAGCGAATTTCGGCGCGCACCGCGCAACAGATACTCGGCAGTGCTTTTCGGCGTATTTTCATCGACAAGCTCTTTTATAGCCCTCTGCCGAAGAGCCGGCTCAAGAATCTGCTTACGATACTCAGTAGGGTCGAGGCCGGCATACTGCGCATAGCGATTGGCTATTGCATCGAGCCTGCCATCGTCGGGCGCAGCCATCGCCTTATCGAGCGTAACAATAGGGTTACTCTCCTTGTACAAATTACCAAGCGCAAGCGAAGCATTTGCGCCCGGCACCGTTGCATAACTCTTGTACGCCTCGAAAGCCCTCTCGTCGGCAGCCTTACGCTCGGCCTGCATTTTGGGACGAAAAGCCTCGTTGTAATAATCGTCGATGGCATCGTCAACAACCTTAGGCGTAGTTACAAACTGACGGCGGCGACGCTCCTCACTATCCTTTGGAACAAGAAAATTCTTCTGACTATTCTTATAGTAAGCGTCCCAATCTGTCGCCTCCCAAGCATCCAGACGCCGGCGGCTGCGTTCCATCTGCTCGCCTGCCAATTTCATCTCGGAGGCAAGACCATTCATATACTCCTTATCCTCGGCGCTGACAGTCGCACCCACACCGCCTCGCAAAAAACCATCTTTTTTGCGTCGCTCATCATCGTTCAACAGATAATCGTCATTTTCAATAAATCTGCTCATAGTAATAAATTTTTTACAGTTAATTCTTATAGTTTTTAGATAAATAAATTCTTGAAAGCCAAATTTCCGTTGTTTGAAACTAGGCCGGAAAAGAGCGCCTTTTAATTGCGTTTCAACATTTTACCCCACCGAGCCATATTATTATCGGCCGAAATAATGCCCTCGGTAGCTTTTCGTGCCAAAGTCTCACCCGCCCGCAATGTAGGCCTTGAAGCCTGCGGCACCGACGAGCGCCCACTGTCTATAAGCTGTCTGAAAGCAAGCTCGGCCATAAGCGTGTTATAATTACGTCGTGCCGCCGACACATTCTCACGAGCATTAGTCAGATTCCCATTCTGCTGCGAAGCAAAATTCGTACCCAACGCATAACGACCACCCTTGCTGCGCGCATACATCGAGGCCAAATTAGTTACCGCATCGGTAGCCAACGCCGCCGCGTGCCGATAGCGAGCCTCCTTAAGCCTCTGCTTCTCATAATCGACAACCGAGGCCAACTGTTCCTTTTTCTTTTCCATATTAAATAAGCTATTTTAGTTTTACTTCTCGCTTCCCCAATTAACACCCATCAGCGCATTATTCAACAGACTAAAGCCCTGCGAGGCAGCCTGCGCCCCCGCCTGTTCGTCCATCTTAAGCTCGTTCAGCTGACTGCTGCGCAGAGCATTCATATTCTGCTGATGGATAGAGTCGATGCGACTTTTTGTGGCACTATCCTGCTGCGCCAGCCCCGTAGCCACATTCTCAAGCACCTCGGCACTCTGACGATTGCGCGCAAGCTCAAGTTCGGGCGTCGCCCCATTCACCACCGAATATCCCCTATTGAGCTTACTGCGCGAGAGCAGCGTATCCTTGACCCTCTTAAGAGCCGCGCGCGCCATAGAAGTATTCATATAGTCGCCATAATAGTTACGTTTGTACCACGCCGCCTCTGCCGCCTTACCCTCGTTGAGTAATCTTCTTTGCTTACGAGCAGCCGACTGCGAATCAAAAATCCCTTTCACTCCCGATATAAGCCCCATTGCGCCGCTTACACCACTAATAATTCCCGGTATTAACATAGTTTCTACATTTAAAAGTTTTGTGCAAAAGAAATACGAGAAACGCCCGAGACGGTTGCGATATTATCACTAATTCATTATAAGTTAACATTATAACAGTTTCACAACCTATTTTTTCAATAGTGCATTATATTTGCAACCTAAAAATCATCACACACTATGGCAAAGAAAAACAACAAAGTAACCATCAACGACGTACACAACGAGACGCTGGCCCTGTTCCACCGTCTAATACAACGGCTCGAAAAACTGACACACGACTGCGAGGACCCGGGCACCATAAATCAAGCCCTAAAGACAACAGCCGATTTTCTTGTAAAATTAAATAAGGAAAAAGAGCACGACGACGAAAATTTAAATCAGATTCTGCGTCAGACGCTCAATGGCGTAAGCGGCGAATTTATGCCGTAAGCCCCTTTTTGGTCAAAAGAAAATAATTCCTTACCTTAGCCACGGAATAAAAAAAAACGAATTATGGCCATAATAAAGAAAGTAAGAGGATTCACCCCGAGCATAGGGAAAAACTGCTTCACCGCCGAGACAGCAGCAATAATAGGCGACGTAACAATTGGCGACGACTGCTCAATATGGTACGGCACAGTGCTGCGCGGCGACGTCAACACAATCACCATCGGCAACAAAGTGAACATACAGGATGGAGCAGTCGTACACACACTCTATAAGCGCTCCGTTACAAAGATTGGCAATAACGTCTCAATCGGGCACAACGCCACAATTCACGGTGCCACCATCGAGGATAATTGCCTCATTGGGATGGGCGCCACAATATTAGACAATGCCGTAGTCGAGAGCGGAGCAATTGTCGCAGCCAACGCCCTTGTAACGTCGGGAATGCGTGTCGAGGGCGGTTGCATATATGCCGGAGTGCCTGCAAAAAAGATAAAAGAGGTGAGCCCCGAGCAACAAAAAGAGATTGTCGAGCGCATAGCCAACGACTATGTAATGTACGCATCGTGGTACAAAGAGTGAGCGACAGATTCCCCTCGCCTCCATTCCATTAGCAGAGGGCTCAGTAGAAATTTACTGTGGATGGAATAAATTTGTTATTTATCACTTTCAAGAACAGCAGCATATAATACGTGCAAAAGGTAATTTTAAATTAAATATTGCACCATAAAAAAGAAATTCAATGTAGGTTCGATTGTTTTAAGGAAAAAGTGCGAGGTATGTTTAACCGCTACTTAGACGCTTGTTTACAAGCGACTAAGTGAGGGCGGTCCGCAGCACCCTTAAAACAA
>JAFQVS010000019.1 GCA_017407905.1 Bacteroidaceae bacterium
TCTACGCTATAAATAATTATTATAGTTACTTAATAAAAACCTTACGTCCGTTCACAATGTAGATGCCCTTTGTGGGGTTCTCTACGCGGCGGCCGCTGAGGTCGTAGTAAACAGCAGGAGCTGTGCTCTCTGTCTCTACACTCTCGATGGCTGTTGTGCCGCTAAAGTCGAAGCGGTAGCCGTTACTGAGCTGTCCGCCGGGACTGCTTGTGTCAAGGTCGCCCTCGCCCACGTTAATATCGCCCAAGAGCATATAAACGCGGTTGGCGTTGTTCTTAAATGTGCCGTCGGCTTTCAATTTTGCGCGGTACATTCCAACGACGCCGTCAACCACGGAAAGAACGTATGCTGTCTGCGCGCCCGCGGGCTTAATGTAGGTATCTGTGAGCGTGCCGCGGAGCATATTGCCCTCGATGGCATCGGGTGTCTCGTTGCTATAAGCAAACGAGTAATTTCCCTCCTCGGCCTTGATAATTACCGCTGTGTTTGCGGGAATTACATCCTCCACGGCCTGCATCTTCAGACGGTCGCCCTCGATGCGATTAGCGGTGTAAGCCTCGACGCCTGCGGGAATCTCCACCGCCTTGTCCAAATACAATGTGGCGTATCCGGCTGCCGTTACCGTAAGAGAATATCCCGCAGGGCTCATTTCCACGATATTTTTAAAGTTGCTCCAAGCGTCGGTCGCGGCGTAGGTTGCCGCAGCACCTGCGGGCACGTAGAGGGTGCAAGCGTCATTATCTATTCCCGAAAAATTCCCGGCATTGATTTCAAATAAATCCTCGGCTGCAATACGCGAAACAACGCTTACAAGAGACGTGCAACCAAAGAATGCAAAATTGCCGATGCTCGTTACACCCTCGGATATTTCGACGCTTGTAAGGCCGCTGCAATAGGCAAACGCCATATCTCCCATACTTGTTACACCATTTGGAATTACAATGCTTGTAAGAGCAACACATTCCTCAAACGCAGAAGAGCCGATGTTTGTAACACTCGAAGGAATTTCGATGCTTGTAAGGCCGCTGCATCCAAAGAACACCAAACTGCCGATGCTCGTTACACCCTCGGATATTTCGACGCTTGTAAGGTTGTAGCAATAAAAGAACGCACTCCCGCCTATGCTTGTAACACTCGAGGGAATTTCAATGCTTGTAAGGTCGGTGCAATTATAGAACGTACTTTGGCCGATGCTTGTAACACTATAAGTGATACTATTGTAAGTAACACTCGCAGGGATTGTTACCGCGCCGGTATATTCGTTGCTACCTCTTCTTACCTCAACAGTTTTATCCTCCTTGGATAAAAATTTGTAGTAAATTCCATCGACCTCAAAATCTTGGGCACTTGCCACTGTGCAACAAAGCAGTAACAGGGCTGTCATTAGCTCTTTTAAGTAATTTTGTTTCATAATTTTATTATTAAATGTTATTCATAATCATACACAAAAACAGGCTACACCGCAAGAGTGCAATCGGTTTAATAAGGTAAAATTACGCAATATGTTTATAACCAAATATCTATATAAATATACGGAGGGGGGAGGAATTTGCCGAGCCGACACAACGAGGCTCGCCGCATCGGCGTGCAGCAGGCGTATGTTATTATTCTCTGTTGGCAATTGCATTAAACACTTTTTTTCCTTTTACTTACTTTTTTTCATTCCCTTGTATATCAAGACTGCAAGCACAAGAAGCACAACAACAGCAATGCCGATGCCAATCTCCTTGCTATATTTCTCGACAGCGGTCATCACCTCGGCCTCGGTTGTCAATCCGGGAATCTGAGCCATTGCGTAACCAAGAACGGCAAGAACAATATTCCAAGCACCCGCACCGAGCGTTGTGAAAAGAACAAACTTACCGAGGCCCATACGCGCAAGACCCGCAGGTATTGAAATAAGCTGACGCACGGCAGGCACCAAACGTCCCACAAACGTCGAAACAGCACCGTGCTTGTCGAAATAAGCCTCGGCATACTTTACCTTCTCCTCGTCGAGCAGGCACATATGTCCCAGACGGCTATTGACAAATTTATACACGATGGGGCGTCCCAACCACAATGACAGATAGTAATTCACCAAAGCACCTATCAATGCACCCACGGTAGCAAAGAACACCACTAAGAAAATATTCATATCACCGCTCACAGTAGCCTTCCACGCAGCGGGAGGCACCACAGCCTCGGACGGAAAAGGAATAAACGAGCTCTCGACAGCCATAAAAAAGGTTACTGTCCAATAATTCAAATGCTCAAGACAAAATTGTATCAAAGACTCCATTAAAAGTTAATTATTTTGTGTTAATAAATTCGGTGTGCTAAATTACACATTTTCCCCATATTGTGCAAATTATCTGCATCTAATATATAAAATCAATAAGCAAGTTTCAATGCCATACGTGCTGCCTTGCTTCCCCGTTTAGCCTCGGAGCCGAGGCTCGATTTTCGGGCCGAGATAAGCGCAATCTCGGACATAGAAAAAGATGCCGCCCAAGCAAAATAAGGGCCAATATTATAAGCAGTTCGTTCATCTCTTAGCAAAAATTTTCCTGCGCAGAAAGCCCACGATTATTCCCACCAAAAGCACCGGCGAGGTAGCAACAGTAATCTGCACCCAATCTCTCGGCGCAAGCGGCTCGACACTGAACATCTCGCCACCGAAAGTAACAATAAGCACCTGCCCGATGAATATTATCAGCAAAATAAGCAGGAACATTTTCTCCTTTAGAATACCGTCAAAGGCCCATTTATCGGTCATAAAAGCCCGGGCGTTGAAGAGGTTCCACCACTGCAACATCACAAAGAAGGTAAAGAAGAAGGCCATATTCCTCGGCGTCATTCCACTGCCGGCGTTCATATAAACGAGCAATCCCATAAGCGCCGCAAAGAACACCGCAGCCACCGTAAAAATAGTATAAGCCATATTGCGCGTAACGATAAAATCGCTATTCTTTCGAGGCTGCTCCTTCATAACACTCCAGCTGGGCGCAAGCGAGGCCAGCGCACACGACGCAAAAGTATCCATAATAAGATTCACCCACAGCATCTGTGTGATTGTCAACGGCGAGGATGTTCCAATTATCGAGCCGAACATAACAATAAGACAGGCCACCACATTTATCGTAAGCTGGAACAAAAGGAAACGCTGAATATTCTTATAGAGCGAGCGACCCCACATTACGGCACGTACAATGCTGCCGAACGAATTATCGAGAATGGTAATATCACTCGCCTCTTTTGCAACCGACGTACCGTCGCCCATCGACAGTCCCACCTGCGCCGCCTTAAGCGCCGGCGCATCGTTTGTGCCGTCGCCCGTAACAGCAACCACCTCGCCCTGCTCTTGCAGCAGACGCACCAAGCGTTGCTTATCCATCGGACGTGCGCGGCACATTACCTTCATCTTCTTTATGCGCTCCGAGGCCTCCTCGTCGCTCAGCGCCTCGAAAGCCGGCCCCGTGATTACCGCCTCGGCCACCGACGCACCATCAATAATTCCTATCTGACGACCAATCTCCGAGGCCGTTCCGGGAGTATCGCCCGTAACAATCTTCACCCCTATTCCCGCTGCAAGACAGCGTGCCACAGCCCCGGGAACGTCGCTGCGCACAGGGTCCGAGATTGCCACAAAACCGATATATTTAAGGTCGAGCCCACCAAGCAGCCTGCCGTCGGCGTATGGAGCATTATCGTCATCCTCGCCCAGCCGAGCGTATGCAAAGCCCAACGTACGCATAGCCTTACTCTGATACTCAAGCAGTTTACTCTCGATGCCGGCGCGGCACTCCTCGATGCTCTTATCGCCCTCGGCACTCTCTACCGCGCCACAGAGCGACAGCACAATCTCGGGCGCACCCTTAACGTAAATCACCCGCTCACCCGTCTCGGGCTCGCGCACGACGGTAGCCATATATTTTCTCTCGGTCGAGAATGTGAGCACGCTAAGCACCTCGGCCTCGGCACGCAGCGGAGCATAGTCGATGCCCTGCGCATCGAGCCACAGCAGCAGCGCACACTCCGTGGGATTACCTATTGTCTGCACCCCACTGCCCGAGCGGTCGAGATTGGCGGTTGAATTTACCGCAATGCCCTCGACAATCCTATTATGCTCGCACGCCGAGAGTTTCTCATCGCCGAGGCCGAAAAAGAGAGCCTCGTGCACCTGCATACGATTCTGTGTCAGCGTACCTGTCTTATCGGTACATATTACCGTTGCCGCGCCCATCGTCTCGCAAGCGTGCATCTTGCGCACAAGATTATTGGTCTTCAGCATACGGTTCATACTAAGCGCGAGGCTCAGCGTTACGCTCATCGGAAGCCCCTCGGGCACCGACACCACAATCAGCGTTACCGCAATCATAAAATTACTCAGAAGCTCGCTTCCAATCTGCAACCACGACAATTCGCCGACGTTCCACAGTCCCTTGACTGTAAGCAAAACAAACGTCAGCGCCGCAACCGTATAGCCCACCTTGCTTATAAGGCCCGCCAGACGCTTCAGCTGCAATTGCAGCGGAGTTTCCAGATTATTCTCTATGAGTGAGCCGCGATTCACCTTGCCATACTCTGTTGCGTCGCCCACCGTCGTTACGCGCATCACGCCGTTGCCGTCAACCACCGTAGTGCCGCGCATCGCCATATTCGACGGATAGGTAGCCTCGGCGTCAAAATCGGCCTCGATGGTTGTTTTTGAGATTACCGGCTCGCCCGTCAGTGTCGATTCGTTTATCTGCAACGAATTTGCCTCGATAATCACACCGTCGGCCGGAACCTCGTCGCCTGTATTCAGAATAACAATATCGCCCACCACAATATCCTTGCGCGGCACCTGATGAATGCCACCGTCGCGCAGCACCGTAACCATAATATCGTCGTTTACGGTATTTAGACGGTCGAAAGCATTGGCAGCTTTCACCTCGAATGCGAATCCAATCACCGTTGCCAGCAGCACAGCCACAAAGATACCTATCGGCTCAAGAAAAGCCGAAAAGCCCTCTTGCTCGGGGCCGAAACAGTGGAAGCACGAGATTGCAAACGCAAGCACCAGCGCAACCAACAAAATAATAATTATGGGGTCTTTGAATTTCTCCAAAAAACGTACCCAAAGGGGTGTTTTTTCGGGGGGAGTTAAAATATTTGCGCCATAGAGACGCCTCTGTTCCTCTACCTCTTGCGACGTAAGTCCTTGAGTTTGTTTGTCATCCATATATTTTAGAATTTGTTTGGTTTTTCTCAAAAAAAACTCGGCGATATAAGAGACTGTTTAAATTTCCACTAAAAAGTTTTCTTATATTAGAAGCCGCAATCTCGTTGTTTTTTATGTTCAAAAAGGCCGTGTTCCTCTTTTCTTCGGTTAGCTCAATAAAGAATAATAAAACAATCCACTTTTGAGCTATAAAAAAACTCGGCGAAATAAATTTAAACAGCTTCTTATTTATTCTTGCGAGCCTCAGTGCCCCTTAATATTTAAAATAGGTTACAAAAATAACACTCCTAAACGGCCGACGCCAATTTAGGAGGTTAATTTATTATTTTTTATCATTTATTTACAATGTCCGCAGCTGCAACCCGCAGGATGTCCGTCGGCCTCGTCGAAGAGGTTCAGACGATTGCCGCGCGCCTCGTCGAGTGTACGCATCGGACGCGCACTGCGCTCGGCGGCCGCCTCGCGCAACAGCCTCTGCTGCTCCCTTACGGCCGCCACAAAAGCCTCGCGACGAGCCTCGCCGCCCAACAGCTCGGCAGCAACGATAATATTCTGCGAGACATCCTTTACGTGCACCACCGGCCCCGCATATTCGGGAGCAATCTTCAACGCAGTGTGCAGAGGGCTCGTCGTTGCACCCGCAATAAGCACCGGCAGCGACAGTCCCGCCGCCCCGAGCGATTTTACCACCGTAACCATCTCATCGAGCGAGGGAGTAATCAAGCCACTCAGAATAACCATATCGACACCCTTCTCGCGCGCCTCATCCACAATCCTCTCGGGCGGTACCATCACCCCGAGGTCAATGACACGATAGCCGTTGCAGCCCATTACCACCGCCGCAATATTCTTACCAATATCGTGAACGTCGCCCTTAACCGTGGCCACGAGCACCGTTCCCGCCGCGCTGTGCCCACTATTCTGCTGCTCGATAAGCGGTTGCAGAATAGCCACGGCCTGCTTCATAGTGCGCGCCGTCTTTACCACCTGCGGCAGGAACAATTTACCCTCGCCGAAGAGCTGTCCCACGTATCCCATTCCATCCATCAGCGGCCCCGAGATTACCCCCACGGCCGTGCCATATTTTCCGACAGCCTCGTCAAGGTCGGTGGTCAGATAATCGCCCACACCCTTAAGAAGCGCCATTTTCAGCCTCTCCTCCACCGAGGCTCCGCGCCACGCATCGTCGCTGTGATGCACCGTCTGCGCAGCCCTATCCTTCAGCCCCTCGGCAATCTCAATGAGACGCTCCGTCGCATCGGCGCTGCGGTTCAGAATAACATCCTCCATCACCCCGCGCACGTCCGAGGGAATCTCCTCGTACTGCACCGACGTCTGCGGATTCACAATTCCCATATCCATTCCCGCAGCAATAGCGTGATACAGGAACACCGCGTGCAACGCCTCGCGCACATAATTATTACCGCGGAACGAGAAAGACAAATTGCTGACACCGCCGCTAATATGCGTGCCGGGCAGATTACGGCTTATCCACTCGCAGGCGCGAATAAAATCGAGGCCGTATGCCGCGTGCTCCTCGATACCCGTCGCAATAGCAAGAATATTAGGGTCGAAGATAATCTCCTGCGGGCAGAATCCCACCCTCTCGGTAAGCAGATTATAGGCCCTTTGGCACACCTCAATTTTACGCTCGAAAGTGGTAGCCTGCCCCCTCTCGTCGAAGGCCATCACCACCACAGCCGCGCCCAGACGCTTAGCCTCGGCGGCACGCTCAACGAAGAGCGCCTCACCCTCTTTCAGCGATATTGAGTTTACGATGGCGCGTCCCTGCAAGCATTTCAGTCCCGCGCGTATAACCTCCCAATCGGACGAATCGACCATTATGGGCACACGCGCAATCTCGGGCTCGCTGCCCAAAAGATTCAAGAAATTTATCATCTCCTCTTTTGTCTCCAAAAGGCCATCGTCCATATTTATATCGAGCACCTGAGCGCCATCCTCAACCTGCGTGCGGGCAATCTTAAGCGCCTCGGCATAATTTTTCTCGTTCACAAGGCGCAAGAAGCGGCGCGAGCCCGCCACATTGCACCGCTCGCCAATGTTTATGAAATTCATCGCGCGGCTTACCACCAAACGGTCGAGACCGCTGAGCCACAGGTCGGCGGGATAATCAGCCGGGCGACGAGGCTCCCGCCCCTCGACAAGCGCCGGAAACTCGGCAATATAAGCATCGGTTGTTCCGCAGCATCCGCCTATTATGTTCACCAGCCCCTCGTCGATATACTCGCGCACACAGTGGGCCATCTCAGCGGGTGTCTGGTCGTATCCGCCCAAAGCATTGGGCAGCCCGGCGTTGGGATAAGCGCTCACGTAGCAGGGTGCAATGTCCGATATTCGCTTTATGAAAGGCTTCATCTGCTCGGCGCCGAACGAACAATTTAGTCCCACCGACAGAATATCGCGGTTCATCACCGAGGCCATAAAAGCCTCAATCGTCTGCCCCGAGAGGGTGCGTCCCGCAGCGTCGGCAACGGTCAGCGACAACATAATGGGCACCCTCCTTCCTGTGCAGCGCATAGCCTCGTCGGCCGCATATAGTGCAGCCTTTGCGTTGAGAGTATCGAAAATCGTCTCGCACAGAAGCGCATCCACCCCCTCGTCGATAAGCGCCGTCATCTGTTCGACATAAGCCTCGACAAGCCTGTCGAATGTGATGTTGCGCATTGCGGGATTCTCGACGTCGGGGCTTATCGACAATGTGCGGCTCGTGGGGCCCACCGACGCCACCACAAAGCGCGGCTTCTCGGGCGTCGAGTATCTGTCGGCCACCTCACGCGCCAGACGCACCGCCCTGCGGTTAATCTCGGCACACAGTGCCTCGCAGCCATAGTCGGCCTGCGAAATTGCGTTTGCGTTGAACGTGCTCGTCTCTATAATATCGGCACCCGCAATAAGATATTTTTCGTGTATCGACTGTATAATGTCGGGGCGCGTAAGCACCAGAATATCATTGTTTCCCTTCAGACGGCAGGGGTGCGCCGCGAATCTTGCGCCACGAAAATCCTCCTCGTTCAGATTATACCTCTGAATCATCGTGCCCATTGCACCGTCCAGCACTAAAATTCTCTCTTTTAAAGCCTCTCTTATCTTCATATTCTAAAAAAAATGTGGGGCGCAATGTTTTTCTATGCGCGCCCCATAATCTTAATAACTACGTTTTATTCTGTCAATCTCGCGTTTGTCGTCGCGTTCTTTCAAGCTCTGACGCTTGTCATACTCGTGCTTTCCGCGTGCAAGGCCTATGACAAGTTTGGCCAGCCCTTTCTCATTTATAAACAGACGCAGAGGCACAATTGTAAAGCCCGGATTCTTCACCGTCTGCTGTAGTTTGCGCAACTCCTTGCGTTCGAGCAGTAATTTGCGGTCGCGTCGTGCCACGTGATTATTGTACGAGCCGTAGAAATACTCGGCCACGTGCATATTCTTCACCCACAACTCATCGGCGATGAATGTGCAATAAGTATCGACGAGGCTCGCACGTTGCAAGCGTATCGACTTTATCTCCGTTCCCGTCAGCACAATTCCGGCCGTATAAGTATCACTTATTATATAGTCGAAAGTGGCCCTTTTATTCTTTATATTTACATTTATTTTTCTCTTATCCATAATTCTAAACCAAGCTAACCGAAAGTTCCGACATTATGCGCCCGATAATCATCGGCAGGATAATTATCACCACCGACACTATCATCGTGTATGAGAGGCGACGCTCCTCGGCTATGCGCATCAGTACCGCGGCGCCGTCCCACACAATCTTCACCGTGTAGAATTGCGCAATCCACGCTATTATGCGGAAATTCGGGAAAAGCCCCAGACAGAGCTCAAGCACAAGCACCACCACCATCGAGTATCCCGTCAACAGGAAGCTGTGCCGAGCACTCTCGGGTGCAACCGCAAGCGATAATTTCGCCACTATAAATGCCGCAAGATGATAAGTGAGGAACATTGTCAGAAACTCCACCGCCATTTTGACAACAGCCGGGAAGAAGCTCTCGCCCTCGAATCCGCTACCCACAATCTTGCCCAAAAGCACCGCAACACCCGAGAACAGCATCAGCGGATAGAGGAAAGTATTCATCATACTGCCCTTCTCG
Source organism: Bacteroidaceae bacterium (assembly GCA_017407905.1). GTDB lineage: Bacteria > Bacteroidota > Bacteroidia > Bacteroidales > Bacteroidaceae > HGM04593. The sequence continues at coordinate 9,322 of JAFQVS010000019.1, forward strand.
CCCTTACGCGAGATAACGTGCCACGCCATCGCAGGTTGCATAAACAGCATCAGCACATCCTTGAGCAATTGTTTAACATCCACCATTCCTTAATCCTTAAATTCCCGTTCTTCAAGAGCCCCTACGGCACAAATTACAGTCTAAAAACGCCCTATTTTCTGAAGGGGTTAACACATTTTCCTCCGAAAATCTCGGCCGTATATACCGTGTCGGCCGGTGCGTCATAATAGCGCATCATCACCTTTGTGCGCAGCGTGTCTTTCCCTGCCAACAAGCCCTGCTCGCTTACACTCATCAGAGACAGCGCCGAGGCAAGGTCGAACGAGAGCAGCTGCGAGGCAGGCTTCTCGCCATCCTCAATCTTCGCCAGCAGCGTCAGACACAGAGTATCGTTGACAAAAGCAGGGGCCGTCATACGAAAATCGGGCTCCGTACCATTGCCATAATATACCACACATATATTCTGAATGGCGTTCCACACCCACGTCGAGCCATAATTGGCAAACGAGGTAATTCCCGCAAGGGGTGAATCATACTGCAAAGAATCCTCAAGGCTCAGACGCTCGACATCCGCAGCCGGCAGCATCGAATATACCCTATCGACACTCCACTGTGCAGCCCTCGGACCCAACACATTATCCACGAAACAACGCACACGCATCAATGCACGGTCGCCCGTCGAAAGCCCCATCGACTTAATATTGGGCGCAACGTAAAAGGTATCCTCCTGCTCGGGCAGCAGCATCTCGCCCCTCACACTATATATCCCGTCGAAATAGTACTCGGTAGTATTGTTGGCATCATCACACGCCGCCACAGTAAAGAGCAGCATCAACATCAGAGAAAAAGAATTGAAAAGTTTTTTCATCACTTTAAAATAATTAGTTAAAAATCGCTGTTCGCAAATACGCGCACAACTCCATACTGCGCAAAGTTACAAACAAAATTGCAAAAAGAGCCAACCATCGACAAAATATAATACATACATTATAAAATTTTAGCAATGAAAATCATCTTACCACACATTTTTACAATTATCCTTTGAAAATAAAAATAAAAATTCATATCTTCGCAAATTGAAAAGAGACAAAAAACCTGTTTCACACATTAAAACATACAATTATGGTTTATTCACACGAAGTAGAAAACATGTGTGTTGTGAAGAAAGGTCCCAATCACGGTCCCGCACCCATCCCCGAGGAGGGCAAATGGATTAAGGCCAAAGAGATTGCCGACATTTCGGGCTTCACACACGGTATTGGTTGGTGCGCTCCCCAGCAGGGCGCTTGTAAGCTGTCGCTCAACGTAAAGAACGGCGTAATCCAAGAGGCACTCGTCGAGACAATCGGTTGCTCGGGTATGACCCACTCGGCCGCTATGGCATCAGAGATTCTCCCCGGCAAGACAATTCTCGAGGCTCTTAACACCGACCTTGTTTGCGACGCCATCAACACAGCAATGCGCGAGTTGTTCCTTCAGATTGTTTACGGCCGCAGCCAGTCGGCATTCTCTGAGGGTGGTCTTATCATCGGTGCCGGCCTCGAAGACCTCGGTAAGGGTCTGCGCAGCCAGACAGGTACCCTTTACGGCACATTGGCCAAGGGTCCCCGCTACCTTGAGATGGCCGAGGGCTACATCACACGCCTTGCACTCGACAAGAACGATGAGATTTGCGGTTACGAATTCGTAAATCTGGGCCAGCTTATGGACGAGATTAAGAAAGGTACCGACGCCAACGAGGCAGTAAAGAAGCTCACCAAGACATACGGTCGCTTCTCCGAGGAGGCAGGTGCAGTTAAGTATATTGACCCACGTAAAGAATAAGGAGGACAAGCTATGATAAGACCAGTTAAATTTGAGAGTCAAGACCGTCGTATCAAGCAGATCCTTGCTGTTTTGAACGAGAACGGAATCGCCAGCATCGAAGAGGCTAACGAGATTTGCGAGCAGTATGGCATCGACCCCTACAAGACCTGTGAGGAGACACAGCCCATCTGTTTCGAGAACGCAAAGTGGGCATACGTAGTAGGCGCCGCAATCGCCCTGAAGAAAGGTTGCAAGAACGCAGCCGACGCAGCCGAGGCAATCGGCCTTGGTCTTCAGGCATTCTGCATCCCCGGTTCAGTAGCCGACGACCGCAAGGTAGGTATCGGCCACGGTAACCTCGCAGCACGTCTGTTGCGCGAAGAGACAAAGTGCTTCGCATTCCTTGCAGGCCACGAGTCATTCGCAGCAGCCGAGGGTGCCATCAAAATTGCAGCCAAAGCCGACAAAGTACGTAAAGAGCCCCTCCGTTGCATCCTCAACGGTCTGGGTAAAGACGCCGCACAGATTATCTCACGCATCAACGGCTTCACATACGTCGAGACCGACTTCGACTACTTCACAGGCGAGCTTAAAGTCGTTCGCGAGGTAGCCTACAGCGACGGCCCCCGTGCCAAAGTACGCTGCTACGGTGCCAACGACGTACGCGAGGGCGTAGCAATTATGTGGAAAGAGGACGTTGACGTATCAATCACAGGTAACTCGACCAACCCCACACGCTTCCAGCACCCCGTTGCAGGTACATACAAGAAAGAGCGCGTCCTTGCAGGCCGCAACTACTTCTCAGTAGCTTCGGGTGGTGGTACAGGCCGTACATTGCACCCCGATAATATGGCAGCCGGTCCCGCCTCTTACGGTATGACCGACACTATGGGCCGTATGCACTCAGACGCACAGTTTGCAGGTTCTTCATCGGTTCCCGCACACGTAGAGATGATGGGATTCCTCGGCATCGGTAACAATCCTATGGTAGGTGCTACTGTTGCTATCGCCGTTGATATTGCATCGGTGCTTGCAAAGTAATTAAATAGTTAATTACATATTTAAATCTCCTGTAACTCATTAAGTTATGGGAGATTTTTGTAGGTACAACCAACCTTATTCACTATTTGGGGCCTTATGCACTCAGACGCACAGGCAAGCAGGTTCTTCATCGGTTAACTCCGTTTTCCTCCTTCTCGCTCGGCAAAGCAAACAAGTTTTCTTTGCACTTACTCGGGCGTCGGTTCCCGCACACGTAGAGATGATGGGCTTCCTCAGCATCGGTAACAACCCTATGGTAGATGCCACTGTTTCCATCGCCGTTGATAAAACCCTTTGGGGCAGCTGCAATCATCGCACGAGGAATATTATATTTAATTTGGAACTAATAAAAAAGCCCCTACGCTGCATTGAGTATATCGTTGTACACGAATTGTTACATATAAAAGTGAGACTGCATAATGAATATACTGCCCTTTTAAATAAATATTTTCCCAATTGGAGACTATTAAAAGATGAATTGAATGAGTTTATAGTGTGATACTTGTATGAATAGGAACAATAGCATAGTTATTTACCAAAGCGAGGATGGCAAGGTGCACCTTGATGTGATGTATAATGAGGAGACAATGTGGCTTACTCAGCAGCAGATGTCCGATTTATATCAGACATCGCGTACAAATGTTGTGGAACATATCAAGCATATCTATGAGGATGGTGAATTGACAGAGGAAGCAACCTGTCGGAAATTCCGACAAGTTCGATTAGAGGGTAATCGCAACGTTGAAAGAGAGATACCGCATTACAACCTCGATATGATTCTTTCGCTTGGTTATCGTATCCGTTCTATCACTGCAACCCGTTTCCGTCAGTGGGCAACGGAGCGATTGAAGGAGTATATTATAAAGGGCTTTACAATGGACGATGAACGCCTGAAACAGTTGGGCGGTGGTAACTATTGGAAAGAGTTGCTCGACCGAATAAGGGATATTCGTTCATCGGAAAAGGTGATGTATCGTCAGGTGCTCGACCTTTACGCAACCGCAGTCGATTATGACCCTCGCAGCGAGCTTTCAATAGAATTCTTCAAGATAGTGCAGAATAAGTTACACTTTGCAGCTCACGGACATACCGCTGCCGAGGTTATCTATGAGCGCGCCGATGCCGAGCAACCTTTTATGGGGCTAACGACATTCAAAGGGGATCACCCCACGCTTGCCGATGTAAAGATTGCCAAAAACTATTTAAGTGAGGATGAGCTAAAGATTCTTAATAATCTTGTTTCGGGATATTTCGACTTTGCCGAAATTCAGGCAATGAAGCATCGCCCAATGTATATGAGCGACTATATTCAACAACTCGACAATATCCTCTCTTCTACCGGCGAGCCCTTATTAGTTGGGGGCGGAAAAGTGAACCACGCTACCGCAATTTCAAAGGCAGAGAGTGAATATCGCAAATATGAGTTACGCACCCTTTCACCGGTTGAACAGGCTTACTTGGATACCATTAAGCAATTAAACCAAGAGGCGAAAAGCAAAAGTAAATAATGTTTATACCGGTTAGAAAGTAAAAACACCCCCGAAACTCCTATATAATAAAGTAGTCCCGAGGGATTATTTTCTTTTTAATAATTTGTCCAAATAGTAGTTTGCTTTTGAAAAGTGTGATTATGTGAGATAATCAATAAAAACAAGGCTGATTATGTGATATTGCCTGATTATTTTCATAAAAAGGTTATATCATTACAACCTTTTGAAAAACATTTGTTATATTTGCTGTGCTTAATATAAATATAAGCTCATATGAAGTATCTCAATATAAAAAAGGCATTGGCAGCTTGGCAGAATTTGCAACCTCTGTCGGAGAAGGATAAGGATAGACTTAGCCGTCGCTTTACCGTGGACTTTAACTACAATAGCAACCACATTGAAGGCAACACACTCACATATGGACAAACTGAGATTCTGCTACTCTTTGGCAAGGTTATTGGAGAGGCCGATGTTCGCGACGTACAAGAGATGACTGCAAGCAATGTAGGTTTGCGTATGATGACAGATGAGGCCGCCATAAAAGATATGCCTTTGACGCAGAATTTTATCAGAACTCTGCACAAGACTTTGCTACGCGAAGATTATACTGTATATCGCAACTTGCCCGGCGGTGTGCAAACTAGTTATGTGATACACGCCGGTCAATACAAGACACGACCCAATAGTGTTATTACAAGATATGGAGACCGTTTTGAGTATGCTTCGCCCGAGGAGACTCCAAGCCTTATGACAGACTTGGTGGATTGGTATAATGTTGCCGAAAAAGAAGGAAAACTTTCACCGGTGGAGTTGGCAGCACTTTTTCACTACCGTTATATACGCATTCACCCATTTGAAGACGGCAATGGTCGTATAGCCCGACTTATGGTAAACTTTATTTTGGCTCGCCACGACTATCCTATGATTGTTGTTCGTAGTCGCAATAAAAGTGAATACTTGGAGGCTTTGCATCAAGCCGATCTTGAAGTCGGTCCACTTCCCAGCGATGGTGCTCACGCAGAGATAAAAGAGATACGCCCGTTTATGAAATATTTCAATAGCCTTGTAGCCACAGAGGTCTATAATGATGTTTTGTTCATAAGTGAAAAAGATGAGAATGTGTGGTGGTATGACGGAGAACGAATAACTTTCAGGACACCGAATTACACTAAAATACTGCACGCAATGCAAACTTATCCGACACTCACTCTCGCAGATATGAAAGAAGTGACCGGTATAAGCATAACTGCAATACAAAAACTTCTTGACCAACTAATCTCCAAAAAATACGTTGAACGTAGTGAAAAAGACGGTAGTTGGCGAGTCTTTGTTACACAATAAGGAATGAATTCCCCCGGAACCGCCTATATTACAAGGTAGTCCCGGGGGAATCTATTTCTATTCTTTTTATGCCTTCCAGAGTGGTTACATTTCCCAACCATCCTGGAAACCGATTGCTTTCAGATCAATCTCCGGGAATTTAACAAATAACCATTGAAGTTTTGCAAGCATATCATTCCCGGGAGAAACAATGTCCAAGAAATATTTGATGATACATATATTCCAATAGATTCGTAAAGAATCGGTAGATAGAGTTATCCAGGGACGGTTTATGCGATTGGGTATAGTAGCACGGATAGCGTTTTGTCTATTCCAAACACGAGCATGATGACAACAAGAATTCCTTGTTAATGTTACGATGGTAAGCCAAGACTATCAGCAAAGGTATCCAATTCTCTTACCTGTTTTCTCTGCCTCTCTATCACATCTTTATTGAGTGTATAGAGCATGGTAGAAGTTGTTGTTGCGGGTTTCTTCTTTTTCTTGAATATCCCCAAGAATCCCCCGGATTTTTTACCTGACTCTTGTGTACTCTTATATCGAACTCACGTTAAATAGAATTATCTCGGCCACACCTTTTTGCTACTGAGCCAGAATAAGACCCTTGTACCACTTATTAAAAACAGAACATCATTAAAAGAATTGTGGGGGCTTTATTGCCCCCACAATCTATTATTATCGCATTCCGCATCCTATCGGCTCATCTGAATAATCTCAATTAGGATAGGCTTTACACCACCAACGAAACACTCCACCGCAATCACCATCAAAATAAGTCCCATCAGGCGCATCATCACATTATTTCCCGTTTCGCCCATAAACTTAACCAAGCGGGTCGATAAACGCAAAATTATATAAGACAAGATATAAACAACGGCAATAGTCAATATCAAAGTAACCTTCAGCTCAAAAGTAGTAGCGTCGGACATAAGAATAATACCATTAGCAATAGCACCCGGGCCGCAAAGCATTGGAATAGATAACGGTGTTATAGAAATATCATTCACATAAGCCTTAATTTCATTATCCTTAAGTTTAGCATTACTGTATCGAGCTTGTATCATATCATAACCGATTTTAAGAATGATAAAGCCCGCAGCAATTCTGAACCCGTTGGTCGATATTCCAAAAAACTTAAACACAAACTGACCGAACAGAGTAAAAGAAATTAAAATTATAAACGAGGTTATAGTTGCTCGTTTAACAATATGCTGTCTCTCTTTCTCGCTCAACCCATTAGTCATAGTTAAAAACACAGGCATAGTACCCAACGGATTAGTCAGAGTGAAAAAAGAGGTAAAGCACAAAAGCGCATAAGGAATAATTGTCTCCATCGTCATAAGATTATTTTCTGCAAATATAATACAAGCGAGCGGAAAGTATGAAATTTACTTCAATATTTTACAAAGCGAGCGCAGTATATATTCGCTGTTTACGGCAAATATAATACAAGCAAGCGGAAAGTATGAAATTTACTTCAATATTTTACAAAGCGAGCGCAATATATATTCGCTGTTTACGGCAAATATAATACAAGCGAGCGAAAAGTATGAAATTTACTTCAATATTTTACAAAGCGAGCGCAATATATATTCGCTGTTTACGGCAAATATAATACAAGCGAGCGGAAAGTATGAAATTTAGTAGAAATTAAATTAGTCCTATAGACAGGAAAATCAACAACCCCGGAATATTAGTAAACCGGTGCCCGTCGAGCCTTGCCACAATGTAACATCCGTCGGGCATTTTCCTGTCGATAGAGTTCTCAAAGCCCCTCATCCTTCTATCAAGCGTGTCAAAATTCATAACTCACTCCCTCCATTCACTAATAGCAAATCCCTCTTCGGTTATCTTCACAAAATAGAGTTTATCGAACCCCTCGCCATACGACGGCAGTTGCAATTTGCTCTGCGTACAAGCAATTGCCTTATGTGGCACCGTGCACCCTCGTTGTTCGTTACGCGCCACACAATCGCGCAAAGCACTCTGAAAAAACATCCCGATGACCTCGTATCCGTTTGCCTTTGCCATTGGAATATATCGCACCCTATCCTTAAGCTCGAGGTTAGTATTGTCAACAACAAAAGAGCGCGCAGCAGCCATATACTCGCGCAACAGTACACTCTCCCTGTGTCTTGTGTGCAAAGTATCAAGGTTAACACGCCCATAGCCAAGCGGATAAAGCACATTACGATAGAATGTACTCTTTCCACAGGCCTGTATTCCGATGAACATAATCATCTGTCTCTCCTTTTTAACAACAAACGGCAACCGCATTTCCTTTTAAAATTTACGCAAAAGAACAACACAGATACGCAACCTTTTTGCGCAGTCGTTTTTTATCAGCTGGAGCAAAGCTAAGAAACAGAACAGCCGCCATTGAAGAAAAATTCTTCAATGGCGGCTTAAAAAATATTCCGCGATTACTGCGGACGCAGATTGGCTTATTCGAGTGTCGAAAAATCAATATCGGGAGCCACCGTCGTATTGCCCGTGCGCTCGAAGCGGGTACCCGAGGTCATATACTCGTCGAAGAAACCACCCATAGAGAGGAAGAAGCCCTCGCCCTCGGTGCCACCGGTATAGTCGAGGCGCATCTCTTGGTGGCCTGTTGCATCGCAGGTGAAGCGTGCGTTAGTAACGGGAATCCAACGACCGTCGGTGGTACGTGCCCACTGATTGCCATAATAGGCCTTTCTGTTAATGTAGCCCATCACGGGATTGAAATTCTCGAGGAACGAGTGAGCGTTGGTGTACCACGTTGTTATTTTCGGACGACGGAAAGAGGCCACGAGCGACCATTTTCCCTTGTTGTTATCGTAAAAATAGGCTGTATATACTGTGTTGCCTTTGCCATCGGGCCTAACCCCCATAAGGAAGCGGCAGCGCTCGCCCGGCTTCCACTCGTAGTGCATAAAACTCTGACCGCCCGAGCCCTCGTTTCCAAAGTCCTGAACGTGTACGTCGGCACCTTTTTTAACGAGTGTTACGCGCAACGAGTCGGGAATTTCGGCAGCATTATCAGTCTCGTAGGGGCTCCACACCGAGAAGAGCACTCTTCTTTTGTGCGGACTGTTATTCTGCATACCAAAATAGCCCTGTCCGAATCCGCAGGCCATATAGTAGCTGCTGGGAATATCACCCTCTTCGGGCACGACAATCTCGTTGTAGAACCACTCAATATCCTCTTTGGGAAGGCTGTAGCCCAGATGCACCGACGGGCCGCGACGGCCGAAATGAGTGCTAAAATTGGGAGCGACACTAACAACGGGAGTAAGCTCGCCACCCACTACGACGGCTGCGACAGAGCCAAAATCCTCGCCCTTGTTTATCTTCAAGCCGCGAATATCCATCTTGATATATCCGGGATTCTTCACCTTGAATGTTCCAAGCTCGATGCGCGAGAGAGTGTCGCTATCGAGCGTAACTTTTTTCTTTTTGCCCAACAAAGAGACCTCGATGCGCGAGTCGCCCTTTGCCTGCAACGCAATGTTCATTTTACCACTCTTCTTTGCTCTGAAATAGAAGCTAATGACAGCCTCCTTGTCGTTCCAATTGCGTATGGCGCATTCCCCCTCGTCAATATAGGCCTGTCCCGAGGTTACATACGCGTTACCCGACAAAGTAACAACAGTCTCACTCTGAGCGGCTGCCGGCAAGCCCAACAGCAATGCCGCCGCCAAAGATAGCAACTTTAAAAATCCATTCTTTTTCATAGTTGAACCATATTATAAATTATCATAAATAACTGACAATGTAAAATTATTTCACCAGAGTCTTTTTACCGTTAACGATATAAATTCCGGGACGTTCAATCCTCTCGATTTTCTGTCCCGTAATTGTGTATATGCCCTTGACGAGCTCTTTGCTATCGGGCACGCTGACAATTATTCCTGTGCTGACGCCCTCGGGAGCCGCCTCAAAGAACACCCTCGACCCCTCGTCCTTTGAGCCGTTGGCATTGTAAAGTCCCATCTCCTGACCACCGCTGCTCCAGCTGCCATTGTGGCTGAGGAAGGTCTTTCCATCCGACGTTTTAAAAGCATAGCAGCCGTTTGTGTAATCGAGAATCCACGTATAAAATTCATTTGTGCGGTTCTCGCGGCTCTGCATCTCGGTACATTTTGCAGCATCCCGACTGTTCTTTACCGTAACAATCTTATTATCCTCGGCCGAGATAATCATAATATTACCATCCTCGGCCTCAATAAAATACCAGAATTGATTCAGCGGGTATCTGGGGTCTTGATTGTTGATGCACAGCGACTGCTTGCTCGACCCCCACGGGGTGATATTTGTAAACACATACGAGCTTTTTCCGCCATTACCGTCGCGACCGCTGTAAATATAATAAAGTACCGGCTCCTCGCCCTCCTGTGTCAGAGTAAAAGGATAATCCTTTGTCTGAGCCTGCACCGAGGCCAAAGAAGCATACAAAAATGCAATAAGTGTAAAAATCTTTCTCATAGCAATTAAGATATTTGTTGATTATTTATATTATTTAAAAAATAGAGGCCTTAGTCTCGGTAGTAAGCAGCTCCAGCGCCTTAATTCCCATCACAGAATTCCCTTTGGGGTTCAGACGCGGGCTCCATACAGCCACAGAGTATTGCAGCGGATGAATGGCAACAATGCCACCGCCCACGCCACTCTTTCCGGGCAGCCCGACAAGATAGGCAAACTCGCCAGCCTCGTCGTAGAAGCCGCAGGTCTGCATAATGGCATTTATACGCTTCACCTGCGAGGCCGTGAGCCTTATTCCCTCGTAGTCGAATTTGCGTCGATGGTTGGCAAACACCAAAAAGGCCAACGACAGCTCCCGACAGCTCATCTCAATGGAGCACATCAGAAAATAAAAATGCAGCACCTGCTCAATATCATTCTCGATGGTGCCGTGATACTTCAGCAGATTCACAATGGCCGCATTCAAGAAACCATTCTCGCGCTCCGAGCTTGCCACCTCACGATTATAGTCGATAGTAGGGTTCGAGGCCACCGCACGCACAAAATTCAGATAATCGGCCTCGGGGTCCTTAAGGTTCGACAGCAGAATATCCGCCATCACAAGCGCCCCCGCATTTATAAACGGATTGCGCGGCACACCCTTCTCCACCTCAAGCTGCACAAGCGAGTTAAACGCCGTCCCCGACGGTTCCTTCCCCACCCTGTTCCAAAGGTCGTCGCCTTTGATTGACAAGCACATAGCCAGCGTAAAGACCTTCGAGATACTCTGTATCGAGAATCGCGTATCGGCCTGTTCGATGGCAGCCGTCTCGCCATAAATGGTGTGGATGCACATTCCAAATTGGTCGGGGTTCACCTTAGCCAATTCGGGGATATAATCGGCCTGCTTACCATTCTTTGCGTATGGTAAAATTGCCTGATATATATTCTCTAATATCTGCTGATAATCCATAGAAAAGACTTTTAAAGCAGCTTATCTGCATACTTAATTGCAAAGATAACAACAAGCGAGCAAAAAAATAAAGTTTACTTTAGATTTTTGCAGCGAGCGCAGAAAATCTTCGAGCGAAGCTCAAAGATAGCAAAAGGCGAGTGGAGAATAAAACAAGTTCACTTGTTTTTTATCCCGAGCCGAATCCAATCTTCGCGCGATAGCGCAAAGATACGAACAAGCGAGCGAAAAATATGAAGCTTGCTTCGATATTTTTTACAGCGAGCGCAGAAAATCTTCACACGTAAACGAAATAATACAAAACTTGCGCAAAAATTAAGACTAAAATTGATAAATAAAGCTTTTATATTATCTCACCATCTTCTTAACTTCGACAGAAAGCCTCTTAGAGCATATTCCACTATAACAAGGAAATTTGCAAGCAAATTAGAAGCCAATACATAGCAGTCGGTCGCGCGAAGCGCAGGTTGCGGTTGCGAAGCAAATGTAGTGGCTTCAATTTACTATCATAAAGAAGGCCACAATAAAACATACGAATTTTAGCGTTGTAAAATAGCAAAACTTACGAGTTATGGCGCCGAAAAAGTAAAAAACATACTAAATATGGCGTTAGTATAAAAAAAACAACTACATTTGCAATAGTATAAAACATTATCATTATGATAGATAAAAGAATAATAGAGCAAGTACTATCCGAACAATACGAAGAATTAAACGCATTAAAAAATATTGACTTATGCACTCGCAAGGAAGAAGGAGCAATCAACCTCGACAGTCATCTTGCACAAGTAGTTATAGGCGTACGCCGAAGTGGAAAGTCAACATTATGCTACAATACCCTAAAATCCAATAAAGTCAAATTCGCATACGCCAACTTTGACGACGAGCGCTTCCAAAACATTCAAACAAGCGATTTAAATGCAGTACTCGAAGTTCTATATAAAATTTATGGAGACTTTCAACACCTATTCCTCGATGAAATACAAAACATTGATGGTTGGCACCTATTTGTAAACCGTCTATTACGCCAAAGAATACACATAATTGTTACCGGTTCAAACGCAAAATTATTAAGTGGAGAATTAGCGACGCACCTCACAGGCCGCAACGACCAAATAGAGCTCTATCCATTCTCTTTCTGCGATTGGTGCCATTGCAAAGGCATCGACACAAAATCGGTTACCACAAAAGCCGAAGCATCACGACGAGCCGCTTTTGATGAATATATCTTACAAGGAGGCTTCCCCGAGTTAATGTACGAGAAGAATAAAACTCGTTACGTAGGCAATCTGGTAAATAACATCCTAAAGCGCGATATTGAACAACGCCATAAAGTAAAATATACAGAAGCCTTTGAACAATTGGCACACCATTTGATGAATACCGCCCCCTGCATTATAGTAGAGAATGAATTAGCCCCCATAGTTGGATTAAAGTCAAACCACACTGTAAATAACTATATTGGGTACCTGAAAGAAGCATATCTAATGTTGGGAATTAAGAAATTTGCCATCAAAAGCCGCCAAAGAGTAAGAGCAGAAAAGTTGTATCCCGTTGATGTAGCCTTAATGGACGGCCGACAAGATGCCTTTGCCAAAGAAAATCTTGGTTGGAGATTAGAAACCATAGTATATATAGAGCTGCTTCGTCGAAATCGCCCAATAAACCGCGACGTGTATTATTATAAAAGCGTGAATGGCTACGAAGCCGACTTTGTTGTATGCCGAGACAATCGTGTCGAAGAAATATACCAAGTCTCATACGACATTAGCAAAGATAAGACCCGTAAAAGAGAGCTAAGAGGTCTGCTCACAGCCTCTAAAGAGACACGATGCAACAATCTTTTCCTTATTACCGACTTTCACCGTGAGAATTTAAACATTGAAGATAAACAAATACAAATTATCCCGGCCTATGATTGGTTAATAGAAAACAATTAGCAACAAGCCGCGCGAAGCGCGTGTTACGGTTGCAAAGCAAATGTAGAGGCTTCAATAAGACACTAAAAAAAGAGCATCTTCCACTATAACAAGGAAATTTGCGAGCAAATTAGGGGACGCAACATTGCAACGGAGCGAGCATTCACACGCCCCCTCGCTCCCACCCAAAAAAACAGAAGGGGCTCTCTTTTCAATAAGAGAGCCCCTTCTGTTTTTTGGTAAATTTTTATTACTTTCTCTTGCTTGTCATAATTGAGAGAATCATACTATCGGTCTGTTGCATACCCTGCGAGCCTATCGACGTAAGGTTGCGAATCGAGCAATCAACATCATCATCCACTATGCCTTCGAGCGAGGTTACGCAGCGGTGCTCTTTAGCCATCACGGCCGAGAAGAGCGCCGTCGATACTGCGCTTGCCAATTTCAGTGCGCAGCTGGGCTTTGCACCGTCGCATATTACGCCCGTAAGATTGGCCACCATATTTTTCACGGCCATCGAGGCCTCTGTAAAGCCACCACCCATAAGATAGGTTATTCCGCAGCTCGAACCCGTCGATGCAACCACGCATCCGCATAGCGCCGAGAGGCGTCCGAGGCTCTGCTTTATGTATATCACCGTCAGATGACTGAGCGCAAGCGCGCGGATAAGCTGCTCCTCGGTGGCATTTTTCTCCTCGGCATATACCACCACGGGGAGCGTCGATGCAATACCCTGATTGCCGCTGCCCGAGTTACTCATCACGGGGATTTTTGCGCCGCCCATACGCGCATCGCACGCGGCCGACGTATAAGAGACCATACGGGTAAAGGTAGTATCGCCAAAAATATTCCTCTGCGCCACCGAGCTTATGGTGCGGCCCAGACAGTGCCCCCACTCGCCCTTTAGCGACTCCTCGGCAACGGCCTTGTTAAGGTTGCGCGCCTCGAGGATAAAGCGCAGCTCCTCTATTGGGGTTGTTGTTGCAAAGTCCCACACGGTGCGAAAATCGAGCTTCACCCCCGAGGCACTCTCCGATGCGGCACCCACGGGCGTGCGGCTGTCGTGCAGCACCGTTCCCCGATGCTCGACATATACAAAATTGGTGTGCGCACCCGCGATTATAGCCACGGCGCTGTCGTCGTCCGTCGCCACCGACACCTCGATATATAACATATCGCACGCGCCCTCTTTCAGGCCAATAGTTATGCACTCTTCGGCAATCATAGCCTTGCCTTGCTCCACCGCCTCGGGGGTGGTGTCCTTGAGTACTTCGAGCTGATACTCGCTACGTCCGACAATTGCTCCGAGGGCCACCGCGATGGGCAGTCCAATCATTCCCGTGCCGGGGATACCGACACCCATTGCATTCTTCAGAATATTGGGGCTCAGACGCACCTCTATTCTGTGCGGGCGGCATCCCAGCGTCTCGACAGCCTTTGCCGTACAGAGCGACACTGCGACAGGCTCGGTGCATCCCATTGCCGGAACCACCTCACGATTGATGAGTGCTATAATCTCTTTTCTTATTTCCGTTGCAAGCATATTCTTAAATTAGTAATTTGTCGGTTAAAAGGCTACATCAAGAGCCTCAAAAAAAACTATGCGTCAAAGGTAACGGTTTTTCGACATTCTGCCAACGCCCGGGGCTCTTATTTTCCCTGAATTATTGGAATCACAAGATTCTGAAAATAGCCATTGCTCAGAATCAGCGTATCGGTGCGCGGACGTCGCGTATTATTCTCGTCGTAGTATAATTTCACAAATGCCACATTAGGCACGAGGCGTGCCCACGCTCCGTTGGTCAGCCTTGCCTCGTAGGTTGTCGGGTGAATGATAAAAAGCGTCGTGTCGTCCTCGGCAGCCGTCAGATAAAACTCCTTCGGATTCACTGCAAAGCGGTCGAATCGGCCGAATTGCGGTGCGAGTGTCTTTACTGTAGCCACCCCGCTCGCGCTTATGGAATCGACATACAGAGCCGCAAAGGTACTACCCTCGGCACCGATGTTACAAGCCACGTATCCGCAGCCCTCGCGCAGAGGTTCGCTCTTACGCTGCCACCCTGTGCGCGGAATTTCGATAATGTACCCCACCCCTCGGCACGCGCCCACCGAGGCGAACCTCACCCCCTCGCCACAGAGCCTCAGAGAATCATCCGCCATAATATCGGCGTCGAAAATATCAATGTGCATCGCCTGCGCCCCGGGATGCAGACGATGCGTCTGCGTGCCCGCAGGGTCAGTGGGAAGCTCGGGAACAGAGACGTTGCCACTGTCCGATGAACAAGCAACGGAGAGTGGCAACAGAAGTATTAAGAATTTACGAAAAAAGCTCGACATTATATAAGGCTGAAGGCGAGTGTAAGGCCGGCCATCACAATGGCAACCATACTCATAAGTTTAATAAGGATATTAAGGCTGGGGCCCGACGTATCCTTGCAGGGGTCGCCCACAGTGTCGCCCACCACGGTAGCCTTGTGCGTGTCGCTACCCTTACCGCCGAAATTACCCTCCTCGACATATTTCTTGGCATTATCCCAAGCGCCTCCTGCGTTGGCAAGGAAGACAGCCAACAGGAATCCTGCCGAGAGGCTGCCGATGAGCAGTCCGATAACACCCGGCACGCCCAGCACAACACCCGTCAGAATGGGCGCCGCAATTGCCAGCAGCGAAGGCAGAATCATCTCCTGCTGCGCGCCGCGTGTCGAAATCTCGACACAACGCGAGTAGTCGGGCTCGGCCTTACCCTCAAGAATACCCTTAATCTCGGTAAACTGACGGCGCACCTCGCTCACCATCTTCTGAGCAGCCCTTCCGACGGCATTCATTGTCAGTCCGCAGAACAGGAATGCCATCATTGCACCCACAAAGATACCGCACAGCACCATCGGGTTCATCAGCGTAACATTAAAGTACTGCATAAAATCGTAAATATTAGCCTCCATAAGAGCCTTACCATTTATAAGCACGTCGGGATTAGTGCGCTCAAAGGCGATACGAATCTCCTCGACATACGAAGCAAGAAGCGCCAGCGCCGTCAGCGCAGCCGAGCCGATGGCAAAGCCTTTACCCGTCGCCGCCGTTGTGTTACCCAGCGAGTCGAGCGCATCGGTACGGCGACGCACCTCGGGCTCAAGGCCGCTCATCTCGGCGTTACCACCCGCATTATCGGCAATGGGGCCGTAAGCGTCGGTGGCAAGCGTAATTCCCAGCGTCGAGAGCATACCAACCGACGCAATTGCAATACCATAAAGTCCCAACGAGACATTCGCGGCCGACGTATCGAATCCCGTAGCCAGCAGATAAGAGAGGATGATACCCACAACAACCGAGAGTACGGGAATTGCCGTCGAGAGCATTCCCAATCCCATTCCCGAGATAATAACCGTTGCGGGACCCGTCTTTCCGGCCTCGGCCACCTCGCGTGTGGGAGCATACGACTGCGAGGTATAATACTCGGTCGAGCGACCAATAATAATACCCACCAGCAGTCCCACAACAACGGCAAACGAAAGACCCAACCAATTCTCAATGCCCAGCGCATACAGAATACCGAAAGTAGCAACCACGATGAGCGCCGACGAGAGATTCGTTCCGCGCGAGAGAGCCCCGATAAGGCTCTTAATATCGGCATTCTCCTTTGTACGCACCGAGAATATACCAATGATAGAGAGCACAATACCCACGGCTGCAATCAGCATAGGAGCAAACACGGCCTTCGTCTGCATTGCGCCACCCTCGGCTGCAAAAGCCGCCGCACCAAGCGCCGCCGACGAAAGAATCGAGCCACAGTAGCTCTCGTAGAGGTCGGCGCCCATACCGGCAACGTCGCCCACATTATCGCCCACATTATCGGCAATTGTGGCAGGGTTGCGAGGGTCGTCCTCGGGAATATTATACTCGGTTTTTCCAACAAGGTCGGCACCAACGTCGGCCGCCTTTGTGTAGATACCACCGCCCACACGTGCAAAGAGCGCCTGTGTCGAAGCACCCATTCCAAATGTCAGCATAGTAGTTGTGATGATACAGAGTTTCATACCCGTGCTATTAGCATCGGCAGGGATACAAGCGTCCAGAATAAGGTACCACACCGAAATATCGAGCAGTCCGAGACCCACGACAATAAGTCCCATCACTGCACCACTGCGGAACGCCATACGCAATCCGCTGTTCATCGACTGACGCGCCGCATTTGCGGTACGTGCCGAGGCGTGTGTCGCAGTCTTCATACCCAAGAAGCCCGACAATCCACTGAAAAGACCACCCGTCAGAAAAGCAAAGGGCACCCACTCATTCTGTATGTGGAACACATAGGCCATAATGGCAAAAATAACAGCCAGCATCACAAACACAATGGTAACAATCTTATACTGCTGTTTCAGATAAGCCATTGCACCCTTACGCACAGCCTCGGCAATGTAAGCCATACGCTCGGTGCCCTCGCTCTCGCGTTTCATCTGCTTGTAGAAGTACCAAGCAAATACAAGTGCCAACAGCGACGCCGCAGGCACAAACCAAAATAGTACACTATAATCCATATAAATTTAATTAGTTAAAGGTTAGTTTCGTCGCCTTTGGTGCAAAGAAACCACAAACGAGCAAGATATATAAAGCAAGCGCTTTAATATATTACAGCGAGTGCAGAAAATCTTCGCGCGCCAGCGCAAAGAAGCAATGACCGAGTACCGATAAAATCTTCGCGCCTTAGGCGCAAAGATAAAAAAATGAAACGTATCCGCAAACCTATTATCAAAAAGCAATACAAAATATATAAAAATTAACAAAATTTTTCATAATGGAAACAATCCCCCCGCAATCACACGAGAAAAAAACCGCTTCATCGCCCCAATTGGCAGGCGCCCGCACCCCACTGCAACGCTCAAAGCCCCCTACTCCTCGCGCTCCTTTTCATCCCCGAGGAGTGCCTCGCCAATAGCCTCGATTGTCCTAAGCACACCCCTTAGCGCCACCGCCTCCGAAGCAAGCTCCACCGCACCCTTCACCGCCCGTCCCCACAGACGAACGGGCGAGAGCATCAAGGCAAGCCCCGACCAATCAGTAGCCACACGCTCATCGGCCCGCGCACGGCGCTCCCTCAGCTCGCGACGCACACGTCGCAACTCCTCCACCGAAGAGATATTCTTAAATTCACTCCTTTTCATCATCGCCCGAATCCTTAAAAAAAAGTTGACAAAGCGCACGCACCCCCACACTGCCGAAGAGCCTCCCGCGCAGACAATAGAGCACAGCCGCCACAGCCACAAGCAGCACCCCCACCGCAATCATACTCCACACAAAGCCCAGCAACGGCACAAGAGCACAGGCCACCGCCAAAAGAAAAAAGAGCATAGCAAACAGCAGCGGCACCGCCACCGACAGCAACGCAAGCACCCGCCCCAAGAGCATAGAAATTTGCTCCACGGCACACAGTTTCGCCTCATCGACACGCAGCCCTGCGTTGCGCCTCAAATCCTCGGCCAAAATCTCCAAACTCCTTTTTATCTCGTCCATCATAAAGCACCGAACAGCGGCCCCGGCAGCCCGTCAAACAGGCCGTTAGAGCTCTTTTTACTCTTTTTTTTGCCACAAGCCCAAAATAGGAAACCCTTTTTTGAAGCGAATCGTTATAAAATAGCTATCTTCGCACACAAAGAGCCCAACGGGCCCCCTGTATTCAAAAACTATAAACAAAAAAAGTATCCTCAAATCCGCAACCTATAGGGTTTAGTGGGATTTTGCTTGCAAAGCGACAAAATTCATTTTATTGTACATATTTCTTGCACAACAGAAATGTCGCAGACACAAAATCCCCTTACCCCATAAAGCGACTTGAGGTAA
>JAFQVS010000020.1 GCA_017407905.1 Bacteroidaceae bacterium
CCACCATATACGGCTCCTTCTGCCGAAATTAACAATATGGTGAGGTAACACAAAAATGGTATATGTACCAACCACTTATCAAATTTCACCCTCATCCTGCCATTATTACGCAAGTTCTTAGTATATTTGCTTTTCAAGCGAATATACACTGCACTCGCTGTAAAAATCTAAAGTAAACTTTATTTTTTTGCTCGTTTGTTAGTATCTTTGCTCTTCAAGCGAAAATATACTGCACTCGCTGTAAAATTCAAAGTAAACTTTGCCTATTTTGCTCGTTTGTCGTATCTTTGCGTTTCAAGCGAAAATACACTGCACTTGTATGTCGTATTTTCGCATAAACAACAAGCAGATGTTTGCAATTGTTGTTTTACTTATTATAATAAAGAACAAAAATTTTAGTATATGAGCCGGTCTAATCATATTGTTATTATGGCAGGAGGCATTGGCAGTCGCTTCTGGCCTATAAGCACAGCGCAGCGTCCCAAACAGTTTATAGATGTTCTGGGATGTGGAAAAACTTTGTTGCAGCTCACGGTAGAGCGTTTCGGAGATATTTGTCCCATTGAAAATGTGTGGGTGGTTACCTCGGTCAATTATGCCGATCTTGTAAGGGAGCAGTTGCCGCAGATTCCCGAGGATAATATCTTGCTTGAGCCTTGTCGCCGTAATACTGCGCCTTGTATTGCGTATGCTGCGTGGAAGATAAAGAAAAAAGACCCGCACGCCAATATGGTGGTTACACCCAGCGACCATTTTGTGGCCGACTGTGCCGAGTTTAGACGTGTGATAAAGTCGGCGCTGAAATTCGCAGCCGAGAGTGATGCGATAATGACGTTGGGAATAAAACCCACTCGCCCCGAGACGGGTTACGGCTACATTGAGGCTGTGCTCGGCGCTGCCACGCTGTCGAACAAGGAGGTCTTTCGTGTCGATTCGTTCAAGGAAAAACCCGACCTTGACACAGCCAAGCAATATATCTCAAAGAATAATTTCTATTGGAATGCGGGTATATTTATATGGAGCGTGCAGACGATTGTGAACGCCTTCAGGGTGTATCAGTCGCCCATTGCCTCGGTGTTCGAGTCGATGATGCCTTACTATTTTACTGAGCAGGAGCAGGCGGTGGTAAATGAAAAATTCCCCGAGTGCCGCAATATTTCGGTCGATTATGCCATCCTTGAGCGCGCCGAAGAGATTTTTGTCTTTCCTGCGAGCTTCGGGTGGAGCGACCTCGGAACGTGGGGCTCGCTCTACGAGCGTCTGCCGCACGACCTTAACGGCAATGCCATAATCTCGAAAAATGTGGAGCTGTGCGAGTCGCACAATTGCATTGTGCACACAATGCAGGAGAAGCGCGTGGTTGTGATAGGAATGAACGACTGCATTGTGGCCGAGCAGGATGGTGCGCTTCTTATCTGCCGCCTCGACGAGGAGGGACGAATTAAGGATTTTTCGGATAAATAGCGACGTTTTTTTTCTTAGGGGGCGATAAAAAGGCTCAGTAGCAAAAAGGTGTGGTCGAGATTACTCTATTTATCACCCTCTCGGAGTGCTTTGCGGCTATTCTCTCTTTTGCGTTATATTTTATAACTTACTTTTTTCAAAAAAAAGTAAGCAAAAAAAACTGCACCTAAAG
>JAFQVS010000021.1 GCA_017407905.1 Bacteroidaceae bacterium
CTATTTCTAATTTTCAAGAACAGCAGCATATAATACGTGCAAAAGGTTATTTTTATTAAATATTGCACCATAAAAAAGAAATTCAATGTAGGTTCGATTGTTTTAAGGAAAAAGTGCGAGGTATGTTTAACCGCTACTTAGGCGCTTGTTTACAAGCGACTAAGTGAGGGCGGTCCGCAGCACCCTTAAAACAATCGTAAACCGAAATGACAAGCTGGGCCTCCGACCGAGTGAGGTATTTCCACCTCACGAGCAAAGGAGGCTTGCGACAATTTCTTTAGGTGCAGTTTTTTTTGCTTACTTTTTTTTGGAAAAAAAGTAAGTCCTAAAGTATAAAATGAAAGAGAGAATAGCCGCATAAGTATTCCGAGAGGGTGATAAATAGAATTATCTCGACCACACCTTTTTGCTACTGAGCCAAAAAAACACGCTCAGTCCCTCTGCGACCTTAGCGGATACAGAAGCCCGCTCTTATGCGAGAGCCGAGCCTTTGCCGAACCGAAATTCAGTGCAAGGTCGAGCAGTATGGGCAGATGATTATCGTCGTTCGTTACGTGAAAATTGACAATCTCGCGCTCCTTACCATCCTCCTCCTCGACAAGCGAGACAATCAAACAGTCGTAGTCGTGCCCGTCGTCCGATTTTGTGCGCTTACGACCGCGGAAGATAAGATGCTGCGGCTCGATGCGCTTGCCCGTGGCAACGGGGAAAGTGAGACGCTGCCCCTTCTTTAGCGAGGCAAAATCGAGCGTGCGCGCATAGGCCAGCAGGCTCATCATATCATAGACCTTGTTATCGACATACTCCTCCTTGTATTTTGGCGGCTCCTGATTGCGGCGGAAATACTGCGACACTTTTACCTTGCCATCGTCGCAGTAGCTGTACCACACCTGATTCAGATAATAGTGCTTACCCTCGGCCGAGGCCTTGCGATAGTACAAGGGGCGATAATCGCTTGTAAAGACCGTTGTCAGCGTGTCGCGCATACGGAAAAATGCGTCGGCGGTGCTGTTGGTCGAGCTCAGAAGCGACATATACTGCGCACGCTGCCCGTTAAATATTGTGTCGCGTATTATGAGCGAGGCACCACCGGCCTTTACCCATATAAATTTCCAATTGAAATAAAAATTACATTTAAGCGTCTCGCCCGAGCGGAAAGCAGGCGTCTGCTTCACACTCTGCGCCGCGGCCGGCAGGGCCAAAAGCAGCGCCATCGCGACGAGAGTTATTTTCATCATCAACTTCTTCATAATCATCTTGTTTATTTAAACTTACGCTCGGCGTTGCGGTTGCGTTTTACACGCTCGCGGTCGGGCTTTTGCTTGGTTATTTCGAGCGGTTTCTGCTCGCTGAGAGGCATTGTAATATCCCAATCATCTTGGTCGTACTCGAACATTGCCTTAAGGTCGAGAGAGTGCGGATAGTAATATACCGCCTCGGGCTGCACGCGGGCGGCGCAGTCGCCCGTATCCCACAGGCCGTTGCCATTTTTGTCCATTATGAGGCGCAGGTAATATTTTCCGGGACGTACAAAATAGAATGTGCAACGTCCCTGCTCTATCCTCTGCGATGCTATCGGATTATCGTCGTTCAGCAGCTGGACGATTGTGCCGTCGCCCACCCCCTTTATCATCAGATTAAGGACGGCGTAACTATCGAGCGAACGGAATTTAATATCCTCGTCGAAGGCATCGGAGACTGCGCCGTAGAGGGCCACAAACGCCGCCGAATCAATCTCGACCCTAAACTTTTCGTCGGGACGCCACTCGGCAAAAATGTGGTAACGGCGATGCTGCTTGTCGCTTGCGCGCAGCAGGAAGGGAATCGCGACAAACGTCGAGTCGTTTATTGCCTTCGAGACGTGGATTGCCGTTGTGTCTATGCTGCGCAAAGGCTCCTCGAACGATATTGTATAGGGCACGTCAATGTCCATCGCCGACGAATTGTGCGATTTTATCTTTAATTTCGGGGTGGGAGGCACATAGACGGGGGGATTCTCCTCGTCGTAGTCTTTGCGGCGCTTGGCAGCCTTTATAAACTCTTTCTCGGCCTTTTCGTATGCCTCTTGCTGCTCTTTCAGCACACGCTCGCGTGTCTTTCGGGGCGACAGATAGAGCGTGTCGGTGCGGGGGCACAATATTCCCAAGCTGTCGGGGACGTTGTACGTTACCTCGACGGTGAGCGTGTCGCGATAATATATTGTGCTGTCCTTCATCCAATAGAGGATGGTGTCGTTCTTTTCCGACGGTTCGATGACAAAGGCGTCGTCCGAGTTAAAATCGAGGCCGCGCAACGTGGGCAGTGTGTCGTTGCCCTCGGCAAAATAGAGGGCGAAACGATTGTGCTCGGGACGCTGGCTCTTTTGCAGATACTGCGAGTGGAAAGGCTCGGTAAAGGCCAACAGCACAAGGTCGTCGGGGCGGAAGCGCGTGTAAGGAATAAATTTCACCGTGTCTATGGTGAGTGAGTCGCGCCACAGAGTATCGGCACGCACGGCCTGTGTGGCGTACGGCTCGACGCTGCTGCCAAGAAAAGCAACCTTTTCACTCTTTTGGTCGTAGATGTAATTCTGATTGGCATCGGCAAGGGCATATACGTTATACTCGCCCGGGGCAATGCCTCGCACGGTGAAGCGTCCGCGGCTGTCGGTGCGCGACACACGCTCGAATGGGCGCTTGTAAAAGGCCGAGTCGTCGCCCACCTTGTGCAGTCCCACAAGAATGCCTTTTACGGGCTCAAGGTCTTGGGCGTTGAGCACGGTGCCCGAGACGGCAAGAGTATCCAATTTATCGCCCGTGGAGAAGACAAATGCGAAATTTTCGAGCGGGTTACCCTCGTTGTTATCCACCACAGCGTCGTTAAAATCAATTGAATAGGTTGTCCCGGGGAGAAGCGTGTCGAACAATTCCACGGTGATGCGGCGCGCGTTCGACTTAATCTCGGGCATCTCAATCTGCGGGGGCGAGATTACCACCTTCTCAAAAGCATTGTCGAGCCTGATATTTTCGTTAAACTCGAGAGTTATCTTTTGCGTGGCACTGCCGAGGCCGCCCATCGTCGGGGTGCTCGCCACCAAGAAGGGCGGTTCCTCGTCGTAAGGGCCGCCGTCGGGCGTTCCCATACTTGCGCAGGCTGCCATAAGCGCTGCCGCGAGGGCCGTCAGACAGTATTTATATGCTTTTGTCATAGATTGTTCATCGACATTAGTTCATCAATATATTGGCGGTTGTTACTCAGACGAGGCACTTTGTGCTGTCCGCCCAATTTACCTTTGCTCTTGAGCCAATCGCTGAATACCCCCTTGCGCGCCTCGACAATCTGAAGTCTTTGCAGGGTAATATCCTTGTATCGCTTGGCCTCGTAGTCCGAGTTTATCTGCTGGAGTGTCTTATCGAGCACCTCGGCAAATTCTTCCATCGAGCGGGGAGGCTGCGAAAATTCTATCAACCACTGATGGCTGCAACGTGCGTCGGCGTCCATAAATATGGGGGCGGCGGTATATTCGGCCACCTGTGCGCCCGTCGCAAGACAGGCAGCTTTTAGTCCCTGCTCGGCATTGTCAACAATCAGCTCCTCACCAAACGCATTTATAAAGTGCTTTGTTCGGCCGGTTATTATGAATTTATAGGGTTCTTTGCTTGTGAAGCGCACCGTATCGCCAATAAGATAGCGCCACAGTCCACACGAGCTGCTTATGAGCATAGCATAATTCTTGCCCGTCTGAACCTCCCACAATGGGAGCACCGTGGGGTTGGGGCTGTCAAACTCGTCCATCGGAATAAACTCGTAAAAGACGTCGTAGTCTATCATCAGCAGCATCGAGGCGTCGGACGGGTCGTCCTGAATGCCGAAGAAACCCTCGCTGGCGTTGTACGTCTCCATATAGTGCATATCGGGCTTGCGGATAAGCTGCTTATACTGCTCGCGATAAGGGGTGAAGGCTACTCCACCGTGGAAAAAGACCTCGATATTGGGCCAAATTTCGTCGATGCTCTTCTTGCCTGTAATGTCGAGTAGATGCTTCAGTACGGCCATCATCCACGAGGGCACGCCCGAGAGATTGGTAACATTGACATTCTGTGTGGCGCGTGCAATCTTGTCCATTTTCTGTTCAAAGTCGCTCAGCAGAGCAATCGACTTTTCGGGCACACGCAGAAAATTCACAAGCGGATTGACATTCTCGATGAGAATGGCGCTGAGGTCGCCCACAAGGCTATTTTGCAGATTGTAGTTGCTTGCGTGGCTTCCTCCCAAGATAAGTCCTTTGCCCGAGAAGAATCGGCTCTGCGGATTATTGCGCAGATACAGCGAGACAACGTCGAATCCACCCTTGTAGTGTACATTCTGCAATCCGCGCGGAGTAACGGGAATAAACTTACTCTTATCGTTTGTTGTTCCCGAAGATTTTGCATACCAGCGACAAGCGCCCTTCCACAGAATATCGCGCTCGCCGTGTCGCATACGGTCGATGTACCCTTTGAGCGTCTCATAATCCTGTACGCCCACATTCTTGGCAAAGTCGCTGTATCGCTTTACCTTGTCATATTGATGCTTGACGCCCCACTCGGTCGATGCAGCCGTATCGACCAAACGACGCAACACCGCCGACTGTATAGTCTCGGTGTTATTTGCGTACTGCGATATTTTATCTGCTCTGTGGCAGATGAATGGCCTTAGCAGTTTTGTCTCGTTCATCTGTGCAAATTATATAATTTCAAGAAGATACGCCCGACGCACAAGCCTCGGGGGTATCTTACGGCTTATAATCGGAGTTTTATTTATTATAATTCTCAAGTCCCGTGTTCAGGAATTTCAGATACTCATCGACGCTCTTTTTGTGTCCGTACGAGCTGTTCAGAGGATTACCCTCATTATCGACGGGAACGTAGAAGGGCTGTGCATTTGCGCCGAATTTTACGCGTTGCAGATAGCTCCATTTATCGCCTATCGTGCGCAGTTTCTTCTGTTGCCCCTGCTCCTCGACGGTTATTACCTCGGGCAGCGGTGTCTTATCATCGACGTAGAGCGAGATAAGTACATATTTCTGTTGCAGAATATCTATCACACGATTATCTGTCCACACGGCGGCCTCCATCTCGCGGCAATTGACACAGCCGTGTCCCGTAAAGTCGAGCAACACAGGCTTACCCTGCTCGCGGGCAATGCGCATTCCCTCTTCGTAGTCGTAGCTTGCGGGGTGAATAACATCCTTGTTAAGGCTGAAATCCTGTGTCCACATAGGGGGAGCAAAGGCGCTTATGGCCTTACAGGGTGCACCCCAAAGGCCGGGCACCATATACACGGCAAAAGCGAGTGAGAAAAGAGCTATAAAGAAGCAGGGAACCGAGGTCTTCTTCTCGCCCTCGTCGTCGTGCGGGAAGCGGATGATATTCAGCAAGTAAAGTCCCAAGCAGGCAAAAAGCACAATCCAGATGGCGAGGAACACCTCACGGTCGAGCAGTCTCCAGCCGTATGCAAGGTCGGCCACCGAGAAGAATTTAAGCGCAAAGGCAAGCTCGACGAATCCAAGCACCACCTTTACCGTATTCATCCAACCACCCGAGCGGGGAGCCTGTTTAAGCAGCGTGGGGAAAAGGGCGAACAGCGTGAAGGGCAGCGCAAGCGCAAGCGCAAAGCCGAACATTCCCACTGCGGGGCCGAAAAGCTCGCCCTTTGTGCTCATCTCGACAAGCAGGAATCCGATGATGGGGCCCGTGCACGAGAATGAGACAAGCGCCAGAGTAAAGGCCATAAGGAAGATACTCAAGAGGCCTGTTGTGTTGCTCGCCTTCTCATCGACTTTATTCACCCACGACGAGGGCAATGTAAGTTCGAATCCGCCCAAGAACGATGCTCCGAAAAGCACCAGCAGCAGGCAGAAGAATATATTAAACACCGCATTTGTCGAGAGGGCATTAAGGGCGCTTGCGCCGAAGCACAGCGTTACGATAAGTCCCAATGCCAAATAAATTACGATGATAGAGACACCGTATGTAATGGCCTCGGTGAGCGACTGTTTGCGGCTCTTTGTGCGCTTCAGGAAGAAGCTCACTGTCATAGGGATAATGGGCCACACGCAGGGTGTGAGCAGTGCCACAAGGCCTCCGCCGAATCCCAAAAGGAAAATCATCAGCAGCGAGCGGTCGGTTGTCTCTTCGTAAGCCTTTAGCTTATCGACAACGGGTGTCCAGAGTTGCTTCACATAGTCGTCGCCCAATGCGGCAGGCGCGGCCGCAGCAGGCGCGGCGGGAGCAGCCTCAACGGGTGCCTCGGCCACTGCCTCGGCGGGCTTCTGTTGGGGCTCTGCGGGCTTCGCAGCAGGTTTCTCGACGGGTTTTTCGGGCTTTTTTGCATCGACCTTTACAGGGGCAGCCGCCTTAATATCGGCCGTTCCCTTTATTGTAAAGTCGTAATTTGTGGGAGGCAGACAATTCTCGTCGTTGCAGGCACCATACTGAAGATAGCCCTCGATTTTATACTCCGAGGCTGTGATTTTTATCTTCTGTGTGAAGGTTGCCGTAAGCTCGAAATACTTTACCTTCATATCGAACATTGGGTCGAATTTCTCAATCTCGCCTGCGCCGGGTTGCAGAGGGCCTACAAGCTCGGCACCCTCAATCTTGTCGATGTTCAGCGTGGCAGATGTAGGGCCGCCCTCGGGCAGATTAGTGGAGTACAGATGCCACCCATCGTCGATGGTAGCGTTAAAGGTAAGCACCGCCTCGGCACCATCTACTTTGATTGCGTGCTTCAAACTGATGGGGTCTTGAAACTGAGCAAACATTTGTGCTGCGACAAGCAGCATCAGCATTGTCATTAACTTTTTCATATTCTGTTGTTTTTATTATAATTCCATCGGATTTTTACGTATCCTCCACTCGGACGGATACATATTATTGGCTCTGTTACCCACATTTTTGGCAAAGCCTAAGGGGGTGTCGTTGTAGGTGAGTAGCAGCAGGCCGCGAGGTGCCTCGGGCAGCGTCAGCGTCTCGCGGTGCAGATAGGCAAGCGCCTGTTCGCGTGTCAGCGCCACGCGGTTGAAAGCTCCTCTGGCAAGCGACGTGCTCATTGCAAGCGCGTGATGCGGCACGGGCTTGTTGTTCTTTATCTGTGCAAGCGGGAGCGCTGCGTGCAACACCCGCAGACGCGATTGCAGCGCAACGACGGCGGCCGTGTGTCGTTTGGGCACGGCAACCACACTGTCGCCCTGCACCATAAAGTCGAAAAGCGCGGCATCATCTACCCACCCCTCGACAAGCGCCCTGTTCTTTGCCGAGGCAAGCGGCACCTTTGCGGCTCGCGGCTGCACGGCAGCCGCATCGCCCTCTTTGCGCAGAAGGCTCATAAAAAAGCCCTCGCCCTGCGTGAACCCGGGAATAAAGCGATAGACGGGATGCCCCGTATCGGTAAGATTTCCCGTAACGCCCCACTCGGACGACGTCTCTATGGGCAGAGGCTCGGCACCAAGCTCGCTCGCAATCCAAGCGACACAATCCTCGTCCTCCTCGCGATTAAAAGTACAGGTGCTGTACACCAACAGTCCGCCGGGGCGCAGCGCCTCCCAAACATCGCGCAGAATCTGGCGCTGACGCTCGGCACACTGCATCACAGAGGCCACGCTCCACTGCTCGACGGCAAAAGCATCCTTGCGGAACATTCCCTCGCCCGAACAGGGTGCATCCACCACAATTACATCAAAGAAATTACGCAGGGACGAAAAGTCGGCCGGCATATTGCGCGTTACCACCGCCGAGGGGTTGCCCCATTTTATCACATTCTCGGCAAGCACCTGTGCGCGCAGAGGCATCGGCTCGTTCGACACCAACAGACTGCCCTCGGGCAGCAGCGACAGCAGATGAGTACTCTTTCCGCCGGGAGCGGCACAAAGGTCGAGCACACGCACGGGTGCATCGACATACTGTCGGATGGCCTGTTCGAGGAACATCGACGAGGCCTCTTGCACGTAGTAACAACCCGAGTGAAAAAGCGGGTCGGCGGTAAATGTCGGGCGCACACTCAAATAGCAAGCATCGGCAGCCCACCGGACGGGGCTACCCGCAAGAGGCTCCCCGCTCTTAGCCCTGTTGTAACGTATGCTGACAACGGGGTCGGCCCCGAGAGCCGCCTCAAAAGCCTCGAACCTCTCCTTGCCGAAGAGGGCCTTTGTGCGCATTATAAAATCCCTATTCAATTCCATTCCCGCATACTTTCCGTGCCGAAAAACCGACAGGACATAATCCGCCACGAAGATACAAAAAATCCCTCGGAGAATATAATATATTCTCATTTTATTAACACCGACGGCACAGCAAACAATAGAATAAAATATTTTTTAACAATTAAAGGTGGATTATTAGAGAAAGAGAGAGCCATTTTATTGAATCTTGCACAAAAAATCGTTACTTTTGTACTCTATACAAAAAACATCAGAACAATGAAACAATACCTATCGCTCTTGAAAAGAATCCTCGACGAGGGCACACGAAAAGACGACCGTACCGGTACCGGCACAATAAGCGTGTTCGGCCATCAGATGCGCTTTAACCTCGAAGAGGGCTTTCCCTGCCTCACCACAAAAAAACTACACCTAAAATCCATAATCCACGAGCTTCTGTGGTTCCTCAACGGCGACACCAACGTAAAATACCTGCAAGAAAATGGTGTCAGAATATGGAACGAGTGGGCCGACGAAAATGGCGACCTCGGACACATATACGGCTATCAATGGCGCTCGTGGCCCGACTACAAGGGCGGACACATCGACCAGATAAGCGAGGTCATTGAGACCATAAAAAACAACCCCGACAGCCGCCGCATCATCGTCAACGCTTGGAACGTGGCCGACATTCAGAATATGAACCTACCCCCCTGCCACGCAATGTTCCAATTTTACGTTGCCGACGGCAAGCTGAGCCTCCAGCTTTACCAGCGCAGCGCCGACTGCTTCTTGGGCGTCCCATTTAACATTGCCTCGTATGCGTTGCTGCTACAAATGGTGGCACAGGTAACAGGCCTCAAGGCCGGAGAATTTATCCACACGTTGGGCGACGCTCATCTGTACATCAACCACATCGAGCAGGCAAAATTACAGCTCACACGCGAGCCCTACGCCCTTCCGCAGATGAAGATTAACCCCGACGTAAAAGATATTTTCTCGTTCAAATTCGAGGACTTCAGCCTCGAAAATTACACGGCCCACCCGCACATTAAAGGCGTTGTTGCCGTATAAACAGACACAACAATGAAAATAGCAATGATAGCCGCCGTTGCCCGCAATATGGCAATAGGCAATAAAAACAGACTCATCTATTGGCTGCCCAACGACCTTAAGCGCTTCAAAGAGCTCACCACGGGTAACACAATAATAATGGGCAGCAACACATTCCGCTCGCTGCCCAAAGGAGCACTGCCCAACCGCCGCAACATTGTCCTCACGCGCAAGGGCGGCACATTCCCCGGCGCCGAACAATTCGCCTCGCTCGACGAGGCGCTGCGCAGCTGCCCCACAGACGCCACCGTCTATATAATCGGTGGCGAGCAGCTATACCGACACGCCCTCGCGGTGGCCGACACGCTGCATCTGACCGAGGTTGACGACATCCCCAAAGAGGCCGACGCATTCTTTCCCGTGCTCGGCGACGAGTGGAAGCTGACAGCGCAAGAAAAGCACGACAAGGACGAAAAACACGAGTATAGTTACTCCTTTGCAACATATACAAAAGAATTATAAACACAAAAATGGGCGGTCTTTTAACCGCTCTTTTTTGTGTTTCCGCCGTAAGGGCCCGCATATAGCCGCAGCCGACAAGAACGCCCAAATAAGCCGACATTAAAATCGACACTCGGCAAACCTTTTTGCTTAGCCCCCAATTCTTACCGTTGAGCCGATACAATCGACAATCAACTAAAAAATGGCTCAGTAGCAAAAAAAGCCCTCCACAGCCCCAACATAAAAAAGATGAGACACCTTAAAGGTGTCTCATCTTTTTATATAACTCTAATATCTCTATTAGCGCTGTGTAGCTTGGTAAACAATAGACAACGCGTATGCCTTACGAAGCTCCATCTTAACGTCTGTGATAATACCCATCTTGGTATTCACGTCGCTCTTGAGGACAACTTTCATAAAAGGTTTATCGCGCTCAGAAAGATTACCACGCTCATCCTGTACAAACTGACCTATGTACGAAACATCAATAAACTTGTCGTTTACCTGAATGCAGCTCGCTGTACCAAATTTAGCGCGGAACTCACGTGTGGGCTTTCCGATGTAAATGTTCGATGCAAGCGATTTACGCTCAAGTTTCTCAATCTCAGTACCCGAGGGAGCTTTAAACTCGACCTTCAAAGTCTCTTCACGCATTGATGTTACAATCATAAAGAAGAAGAGGATAGAGAAAATCAAGTCAGGAAGAGACGAGGTATTCAACTCGGGCATTTCTGCCTTTCCTTTATTTTGAAACTTACTCATAGTACTAATTTATTGGTTTCCGTAATTCTTAGGCTCAGCCTCAGAAATCATACACTTGTAATATTGGCGAATTGCAAGCTGCTGGTCCTCGTTACACTGTTTGTATCCGTAACCGAATGTCTTGCGTGCAAGCTCGTCGCGCAACTCGTTATATGCGCCATACAACTCATTCTCAATCTGGAAGTACACATCGTAGTTTGTTGCACGGTCGGTAACAAATGAAATCACGTGATTCTTTGTAATATTCTGTACACCGAAAGGTGCGGGCAACTCTACAGCGTGTAACTCGGGTAATTTGGCATCGTTATCACGATTCTCGATAAAGTCCTTGGCCAACTGACGCAGCTCGCTTATCTGAACCTCCTTCGACTCGCTGTTACCCACCTTGGCAAGAACTTGGTTGTACATATTCACGGTAACAACCATTGTATTACGTTGCTTAACCTTGGGAGGGTCCTGCTCGATATTTTCATCGGGAGGATTCGGGAGGCGTACGTGCAAACCCGCATCACTATTCATTGATGTGGTTACAAGGAAGAATATGAGAAGAATGAACGAGATGTCCGCCGTTGAGCTGGCGTTAATACCCGGTACTTTCTTTTTTCCTTTTGCCATTTTGCTTAAATCTTACTCTTTTACCTTATTAAAAAACTTTGTTACGCCTGTAAGACTGATAATAGTCAAAACGGTAGTAGCAGTCAACAGGAAGTACTGTACATAGATACAAACATCTGAAATAATAAGGTCAAACTCAACTGTATGAGCCTTACCACTCTTCATTACAGGAGCTGTATCGGCAAGAGAAAATGCAATACCGATCACGGCTGCAAATACAGCCACATATAAAAGGCCCTTCAAAGCACCTTTAAGGTCGGATAACAGTTGCATTACGCCCATAACCACCACGCTCAGAGCACCTACTGCCAAAAGGGCATACATCCAAATCATTAAGGCATCAAGGTTCTCGGGGTCGGTTTTAACACCGCTCTTCAACATAACAGTATTATCGAAGCCAACGAAATAGAACAGCACCAATACAATTGCTGTTATAATCATTAGCAAGGCTAATACCGACTTAGAAATTTTATTTTCAACTCCAGCTTTCATAATATAAATCAAATTTAAGCTGTTAGAAATTACTTCTTAAGATTGTACTTTGTAAGCAAGTCAAGAAGTGTAATTGACGAATCCTCCATATCAGCTGTAATATCCTCAATCTTGGTAAGAATGAAGTTATAGAACACCTGAAGAATAAGAGCAACGACGATACCGTAGATAGTTGTGATAAGGGCCACCTTCATACCACCGGCAACAACAGTCGGAGAAATATCACCTGCTGCCTCGATAGTATCGAACGCCATAACCATACCAATCACAGTACCCAAGAATCCGAGTGAAGGAGCCATCGCGATGAACAGTGTAATCCAAGAGCAACCCTTCTCGAGCTCGCCTGCCTTAACGCTACCGTAAGAAACAACCGAACGCTCAACTACGTCGAGACCATCGTTTACACGAAGAAGACCCTGATAGCAAATTGAAGCAACGGGACCTGCTGTGTTGCGGCAAATATCCTTAGCCTTCTCAACATCACCCTTCTCAAGGGCAGCAGCAACAGCCTCCATAAGTTTCTTTGTGTTTACCTGAGCAAGGCTCAAATAGATGATACGCTCAACACAGAATGCGAGACCGATAACCATAGCAATAGCTACGAGAGACATAAACGAAGCATCACCCTCGATGAACTTTGTTTTAAGTGTCTTGTGGAAGCCCTCTGTCTGAACCTCCTCAACGGGAGCAGCCTCGGCGGGAGCAGCAACCTCCTCGGCGGGAGCAGCTGCTGCTGCTGAATCCTGTACTTGTTCTGTCTGTGCCTCGGGAGCAGCAGCTGCATCCTGAGCCATCACTTGGGTAGTACCGAATGTAAACATACCCAACATTGCAACGATTGCAAAAATCTTTTTCATTGTGTGTAATTTTTAAGAATTGATTATTTTAAGTTAACATTAGTATTTTATTCTCAATGCGGAAAGAGGGGGATTCGAACCCCCGATGCGCTTTTGACGCATACACGCTTTCCAGGCGTGCCTCTTCAGCCACTCGAGCACCTTTCCAATCTTAACAGGCAGCCAATAACCGACGGCAATTTACAAAAAAACCTAAAATTGCACGACAATCTCGGGCAAAAATAAGTTATTTTTTTCAATCTCGTAAACATTTAGGCAAAAACCTTTTGTTAAAATGCAAAAACATCTTAAAATATTGTAAACTTTGTGCCCTCAGCACTAAAAATTACGAAAGAAAAGGAAAAATATTGTGTTGCTTGAGAAGTTTTAACTAAATTCGCGTTGTAATAAATGAATAATGTCAAAAGGTATTTTTTTATATAGGATATTAAATGCCATTAACCCGTTCCATTGGGTAACGTCGGTACGTAATTGGGCGTTCGATTGCGGATGGCTCAAGAGCACCCGCTTCGACACTCCCACCATCTGCATCGGCAATATCACCGTGGGCGGGACGGGAAAAACTCCGCACACCGAGTACCTTATAAAATTATTAAGCAACAGCCACAGGGTTGCGGTGCTGAGCCGCGGATACGGTCGCAAGAGCCGAGGCTACATTAAGGCAACACCCTCGACGGCAATGCCGATGATAGGCGACGAGCCTCATCAGATAATGACAAAATTCAAGAATATAACCGTTGCGGTAGATGAAAAGCGCGTCCACGGCATCAACTGCCTACTGAGCGCCGGGGAGCCTCCGCAGCTCATTCTGCTCGACGACGCCTTTCAGCACCGTTACGTCAAGGCCGGGCTCAACATTCTGCTGGTCGATAACAATCGTCCCGTGTGGCGCGACACTCTGCTGCCCATAGGGCGCCTCAGGGAGTCGATGGCAGGCATCGAGCGGGCCGACATTATTATAGTAACAAAGTGCCCCGCCGACACAAGCGACAAGCACAAGGAATTGTGTCGCGGGATGTTACAAACAAAAAAGGGCGCCCCGGTGTTTTTCTCGACGATGCGGTACGGCGCGCCCTACCCCCTCTTTGCCGAGGGCGCCAAGCAGGGAGAGTGCATAATTCGGGGCAGTAACATTCTGCTGCTCACAGGCATTGCAAAGCCCGCCCCGCTGAAGGCTCATCTTGAGCGCAGCGCCCACTCGGTAACACTCAAGCAGTATGCCGACCACCACAATTTCAGCGAGCGCGAAATATCCGACGTTGCCGACACATTCGCCCGCACCGAGGGCCGCAAACTGATAATAACAACCGAAAAAGACGCTGCGAGGCTCACCGCCCTTGCCTCGTTGCCACCTATTATAAAAGAGAACATATACGCCCTGCCCATCGAGGTAGATTTTTTAGACGGCACACGTCCCCTGTTCGACCAAACAATCACCGAGGCCGTCGCCGCAATGCAAAAAGAGAAATAAAAAACAATATAAAATATTAAAAACAGATAGATTATGTTACAGAAAATTCAAGAGACAGCAGCCTTTCTGAAGGCACGAATGACAACCGCCCCCGAGACAGCCATCATTCTGGGCACAGGCCTCGGCAGCCTAGTAAACGAGATTACCGATAAATACGAGATTAAGTACGAGGATATTCCCAATTTCCCCCTATCGACCGTCGAGGGGCACTCGGGCAAGCTAATCTTCGGAAAATTGGGCGAGAAAGAGATTATGGCAATGCAGGGTCGCTTCCACTACTACGAGGGCTACTCGATGAAAGAGGTTACCTTCCCCGTGCGTGTTATGCGCGAGCTTGGCATAAAGACCCTCTTTGTATCTAACGCTGCCGGAGGTATGAACCCCGATTTTCTCATCGGCGACCTAATGATTATCACCGACCACATTAACACCTTCCCCGAGCACCCCTTGCGCGGCAAGAACATCCCCTACGGCGACCGTTTCCCCGATATGAGCAAGACTTACAGCCCCGAGCTCATAGCAATGGCCAAAGAGATTGCCGCCGAGAAGGGCATCCGCGTGGTCGAGGGAGTTTATTTGGGTACACAGGGCCCCACTTTTGAGACACCCGCCGAGTATGTAATGTTCCGCCGTATGGGCGGCGATGCTGTGGGAATGTCAACCGTCCCCGAGGTAATCGTGGCACGCCACTGCGGCATCCGCGTATTCGGAATTTCCGTTATCACCGACCTCGGCATCGAGGGTGTTGTGGTCGAGGTGAGCCACGAGGAGGTTCAGAAGGCTGCCGACGAGGCTCAGCCCCGTATGACAACTATCTTCCGCGAGATTGTCAACCGCGCCTGATAATTTTATAACGCAAAAAGGGTGTGTCATTATATTTTTGACACACCACTTTTTTAGAAGCTGTTAAAAAGAGTATGAACACAAACAAAAGAACCGAAATATCCACCATCGGCGAGTTTGGCCTCATCGAGCGTCTGACGTCCGACATAAAAACAGTCAACAAAGAGACCGTTACAGCCGTCGGCGACGACGCCGCCATCCTGCAATTCTCGTCCGACGAAGAGGTGCTCATAAGCACCGACCTTCTTATGGAGGGCATACATTTCGACCTCACCTACGTCCCGCTTAAACATCTGGGCTACAAGGCTGCAATGGTCAATTTCTCGGATATTTACGCAATGAACGGCACTCCCAAGCAGATTACCATATCGGTGGCGCTGAGTAAAAAATTCTGCATCGAGGACATTGAGGATTTTTACGATGGTCTGAAGCTGGCCTGTGCACAGCACAATGTAGATATTGTAGGTGGCGATACCTCGGCCTCGCTAACAGGCTTTGCCATAAGCATCACAGTGGTTGGAACAGCGCCCAAAGGGTGCGCCGTAAAGCGCAACGGTGCAAAAGAGACCGACCTTATCTGCGTGAGCGGCAATTTGGGCGCCGCCTATATGGGCCTACAACTTCTTGAGCGCGAGAAGATTGCCACCGCAGGAAAAGATATGCAGCCCGATTTTGCGGGAAAAGAGTATATCCTTGAGCGCCAACTAAAGCCCGAGGCTCGCCGCGACATCATCGAGCGTCTGCGCGAGGAGAACATCCGCCCCACGGCAATGATGGACGTCTCGGACGGCCTGTCGTCAGAGCTTATGCACATCTGCAAGCAGAGCGGCGTAGGCTGTCGCATATACGAGGAGCGCATCCCCATCGACTATCAAACAGCCATTATGGCCGAGGAGCTCAATATGAACGTAATGACCTGCGCCCTTAACGGCGGCGAGGACTACGAGCTTCTGTTCACCGTCCCCATTGCCGACCACGAGAAGGTAGCCTCGATGAAGGATGTGCGTGTCATTGGATACATTGTATCACAAAGTATGGGCAATGCAATGATTACGCGCGACGGCGCCGAGATGCAGCTGCGTGCTCAAGGGTGGACGATGGAAAATGCCGAGTAAGGAAAAATGATAGTACACAATATTCTGCAAACGATTTTTCTACTCGCGGGCATTATTGTCGTGCTGGCAGCGCTACTCAATTGGGAGTGGTTCTTTACGTCGAGGAACGCCGCCCCCGTTGTACGATATTTTGGGCGCACAAGAAGCCGCCTGCTCTACGGCGCGGCAGGCATTCTGCTCATTGCCGCAGCCATAGGATTCTACTACCACGTAAGAAGCGCATTCTAAAAGCAGCACAAAAATTCCCGGGCCCCCCAAAAAAACGCCTCGGGAATTTTTGTTTTTACAGGTCAATCCTCGTCGTCGAGGACAAAAATATCATCCACTCGCTTGTTAAAATACCGTGCAATCTTAAGCGCAAGCACCGTCGAGGGCACGAATCGCCCCTTCTCAATGGCATTTATCGTCTGACGGCTCACTCCCACCGCATCGGCAAGCTGTTGCTGCGAAATATCCACAACAGCCCTCTCTACTCTTATACTATTCTTCATTGCTACCGAGATGTTTATACATATTATAACGGAAAATAAAAATATACAGCAACAGCACAAGATATTGCGAGAAGGAGAGATAATAGAAATATTCCCCACCGTAGATAAAGAGCGCACACAGCACAATAAGCACACAATCGAGGGCCAGAGCCTTTATCAGCGCATCGGCACGGAGCGACATTACAAACTCGTCCTCGACCTTTTCGCGCGAGAATGCCACAAGCGACAGTCCCACAAGCGAGCCTATTATGGCAATATTATTCTTCAGTGCCTGCAAATAGTCAAACCCCAATATCACCAGATAAGACTCCTCGATAAAAAGGATGTAAAGGCCAAAGAGAGCCGAAAGAATAAAAATAATCTTACCCCAGATTTTACATTTGTTGGGCAATAAAATAATCTTCTTCATAATTTTACTCAATTTAAGGTTAATAATATCGGACGACGCAATCGAAGCCGGCTAAAGGAGTGCGCAGCCCGAGAGAATTTATATTACCGCCACAAATGTAAAGCATAGTTTACATATAAGCAAATATTTTTGTCATTTTTTCTACTTTATTTTACAAATTAGAATAATTGTGCCTTATTCTATCACCCTATTGAGATTGTATTATGGCAAAATTCATAGTATCGAACTTTATGGCGAATAGAATGGCGAACGCCCTTACATATAAATAATTTCGCAAGAAAAAGCGGCTCAGTAGCAAAAAGGTGTGGTCGAGATTACTCTATTTATCACCCTCTCGGAGTGCTTTGCGGCTATTCTCTCTTTTGCGTTATATTTTATAACTTACTTTTTTCAAAAAAAAGTAAGCAAAAAAAACTGCACCTAAAG
>JAFQVS010000022.1 GCA_017407905.1 Bacteroidaceae bacterium
ATAAAGTGAAAGAGAGAATAGCCGCACAAGTATTCCGTGAGGGTGATAAATAGAATTATCTCGACCACACCTTTTTGCTACTGAGCGAAAAAAACGGCTCTGCTGCAACCTGTGGAATAAAGCAATCGTGTATCGAAGAAATCTTCGATACACGATTGCTTGTGGAGCTAGAGGGAGTCGAACCCTCGTCCAAACGAGGAAACAATACGCTTTCTACACGCTTAGTCATCGGTGAGATTTTCGAGTATATGCAAGACCGCGACAACCAACATATACCTTATCCTCTAAAATTTCGCCGCAGCATCGAGGCCTGCTGCGACTAGTCCCGAGTTGCCTGCACCACCGTATCGGATTGCTTCGGAACAACTGCGTCCGGGTGATGTCTCGTCCCAACACCTTGTATCGGGATAAAGCTAATCTACTGTACTTCGATTAAGCAGCGAGAGCATAATTGTTTTCGCCAGATAATTGTTGACGGCTCGGATTATAGTGCAAACCTGACGAGGCACTGCGTGCTTACGTACCTTTTCTGCCCGCTGTCAAAACCAAATAGCCCCGTGTGCGGAAAGGTCGCAACGATAAGTGAACGCGAGAATGTCGCTCGCTTATCTGTGCAAAGGTACAATTTTAATTTGTATGTACAATAAAATTAAGCTATTTTTGCATTCCGTTAAAAGTAGGGTGAATATGAGTTTTTTTGAGGCTTTGATATTGGCTTTTGCGCTGGCGATGGATTGCTTTGCCGTGTCGCTTGCGGGCGGCGTTATTCTGAAGCGTGTTCTTTGGCGTCCGATGCTGACGATGGCTTTCTTGTTTGGCTTTTTTCAGGCGCTTAATCCGCTCTTGGGATGGTTGGGCACCGATTATTGTCGCGATATTATCGAGAGTTTCGACCATTGGATTGCGTTTGCCATTTTGTTGTTCTTGGGCGGACGGATGATTGTGGAGTCGTTTAAGAACGAGGAGGATAAGAGCTTTAATCCCCGCTCGCTGAAGGTTATTTTTACGATGGCCATTGCCACAAGCATCGATGCTTTTGCGGTGGGAATCTCCTTCTCGTGTATGGGCATTCACTCGGTGGCGCATCTGCTCTTGCCGCTGATTATTATTGGCATTGTGTCGTTTCTAATGTCCATCGTAGGGCTGTTGGTTGGTGTGAAATTCGGGAAGCGTTACGCCCGAGGGTTGCGCGCCGAGCTGTGGGGCGGAATTATTCTTATTATAATAGGTATAAAAGTACTATTGGAACATACTTTAGGCTGATTTTTGAAGATTCCCGGGTGTAATTTTTCTATTATCGCTCTTTTGTCGCTATATTCGCGCTTGTTGAGTGATTAAAAAAAATAGTATATGAGACACCTTTTTTCAACCATCTTTTTGCTGTCGCTTTTTTGTGCTACGGCCACTGCCCAACGTGCCGATTATGATGTTATCCCCTTGCCAAAATTGGTAAAGGTCGATTCGGCGCGAGTTTTTAATCTGCAACAAGGCGCGACTGTCGCTTTTGACGCAAACAACCCCGAGATTTATCGCATCGCGCAGTTTCTCTGCGAGTGGGTCGGGGAGACGAGCGGCGTAGGACTTACCCTTGCTCCGAACGATAAAAAAGCCGTCGTGTGCCTCAGCTTGGATTATCCTGCCGCGGACGATGCTGCGGAGCTTACCGAGCAACAAAAAGAGGCTTATATTCTAAAGGTCGATAAGCGCGGCATTAAGATTATCGCGCGCGAGCCTGTGGGACTGTTCCGCGCCGCGCAGACGTTGCGTAAGTCTCTGCCCGTTGTAAAGGGTGGTGCACAGAGCATCGAGCTTCCCTTTGTCGAGATTCGGGACGAGCCGCGCTTTCTTTATCGCGGTGTGCTGCTCGACTGCGGCCGACACTACTTCTCGGTCGATTTTATAAAGAAATTTCTTGATGTGATGGCTCTGCACGGCAGCAACCAATTTCATTGGCATCTTACCGAGGATCAAGGGTGGCGCTTCGAGGTAAAGGCCTATCCTCAGTTGGCTGTCAAGGGCAGTGTGCGTGCCCAGACGGTGATTGGCCCGGGAAATTCGGGTATTTACGACGGCGTCCCCTACGGCGGATATTATACGCAGGACGAGTGCCGCGAGATTGTCCGCTACGCTGCCGAGCGATACATAAACGTAGTGCCCGAGATTGACCTCCCCGGGCATATGCAGAGTGCCCTGCACGTCTTTCCGCACCTCGGATGCAAGGGTGGCTCCTACCCCGTGCGCACCTATTGGGGCGTCAGCCGCGAGGTTCTCTGTGGCGGTAACCCCGAGACGCTCACATTCTTAAAGACTGTGCTTGGCGAGTTGTGCGACGTATTCCCATCGAAATTTATTCATATTGGCGGCGACGAGTGTCCCAAGAACCGGTGGAGAGAGTGCGCAAAATGTCAGGCGAAAATCAAGGAGCTTGGACTAAAGGACGATGGCCGACACTCGCCCGAGAATCAGTTGCAGAGCTATATTAACCGCGAAGTAGAGGCCTTCGTAAAGGAGCGCGGCCGGGATATTATTGGTTGGGACGAGATTCTCGAAGGTGGGCTCTCGGGCGGCTCCATCATTATGTCGTGGCGCGGTGTAAAGGGTGGAATAGCAGCGGCTCGTCAAGGACACCGCGTGATTATGAGCCCCAATGTATATAGTTACATCGACCATCCGCAGCTCAAGGACTACGGCAAGCAGCCGCGCACAACCGACAGCTATCTTGTATCGGCAAGCAAGGTCTATTCGTTCGAGCCGCTTATCCCCGATAGTCTCACCGTCGAGCAACAGAAATTGATTCTCGGCCCGCAAGTAAACCTTTGGACAGAGCACGTAGCTTATCCCGAGCACGCTTTTTATCAGCTTCTGCCTCGATTGGGGGCGGCAAGCGAGGTTCAGTGGTGTCTGCCCGCGCAAAAGGACTTTGAAGAATTTAAAAAACGTCTGCCCCGACTAAAGAAAATCTACGACCTTATGGGCGTTACGTACTGTCGTCAGATAGAGTAGTACTTGTGAATAAGATTTTTCTTAAAGGTTATAATCTTGTTTATAAAAAATTAAGGGTGAAACTCATTTGAGTTTCACCCTTAATGCTGTGTGTTATGAGCCGATTACTTCACTTCCTCGAACTCGGCGTCTTGTACGTTGTCGCCGCTGCTCTGCTGGTTGCTTTGTGCACCGCCTGCGTTCGGCTGGCCCTGTGCGCCGCTCTGTGCGTACATCTCGGCGCTTGCTGTCTGCCAAGCTGCGTTGAGCTCGGCAATGGCTGCGTCGATGGCTGCAATGTCTTGTGCCTTGTGAGCTTCTTTCAGCTTCTGTGCGGCTGCCTCGATGGGGGCTTTTTTGTCGGCGGGAATCTTGTCGCCAAGCTCCTTGAGTTGATTCTCGGTCTGGAATACCATTGAGTCGGCCTCGTTCAGCTTGTCAATCTTCTCGCGCTCTTTTTTGTCGGCATCGGCGTTTGCCTCGGCCTCGGCCTTCATACGCTCAATCTCCTCTTTGC
The DNA here is from genome assembly GCA_017407905.1 of Bacteroidaceae bacterium. Taxonomy (GTDB): domain Bacteria; phylum Bacteroidota; class Bacteroidia; order Bacteroidales; family Bacteroidaceae; genus HGM04593. Next base: position 3,500 of record JAFQVS010000022.1, read on the forward strand.
TGAGGCCCGATGATGCCTCGATGCGGATTGCCTGCTCCTTGCCGGTTGCTTTGTCCTTGGCCGATACTTTGAGGATGCCGTTGGCGTCAATGTCGAATGTTACCTCAATCTGAGGAACGCCGCGACGTGCGGGGGCAATGCCTGTGAGGTTGAACTGTCCGATTGACTTGTTCTGTGCTGCCATAGGACGCTCGCCCTGAAGTACGTGGATTGTTACCTCGGTTTGATTGTCGGCTGCGGTCGAGAATACCTGACTCTGCTTGCAGGGGATGGTGCTGTTGGCGTCGATGAGCTTGGTCATTACGCCGCCCAGCGTCTCGATACCCATCGAGAGGGGGGTAACGTCAAGAAGGACAATGTCGCTCACGCCCTCTTCTTTGTTGAGGATTGCGCCCTGAATGGCGGCACCTACTGCTACTACCTCGTCGGGGTTAACGCCCTTCGAGGGGGCTTTGCCAAAGTAGTCCTCTACGAGTTTCTGAACGGCGGGGATACGGCTCGAACCACCTACGAGGATTACCTCGTCAATCTCTGAGGTGCTGAGGCCTGCGTCGCTCATTGCCTTCTTGCAGGGCTCAAGGCAGGCTTGGATAAGACCGTGTGCCAACGACTCGAACTTTGCGCGTGTGAGTGTCTTTACAAGGTGTTTGGGACCTGTTGCCGTTGCGGTGATGTAGGGGAGGTTAATCTCGGTAGAGGTTGTCGAAGAGAGCTCGATTTTTGCCTTCTCGGCAGCCTCTTTAAGGCGCTGCAATGCCATAGGGTCTTGCTTGAGGTCCATTCCCTCCTCGGCCTTAAATTCCTCGGCCAGCCAGTCGATGATTACTTGGTCGAAGTCATCGCCGCCAAGATGAGTGTCGCCGTTTGTCGAGAGTACCTCGAATACGCCGCCACCAAACTCAAGAATTGAAATATCGAATGTACCACCGCCGAGGTCGAACACTGCAATCTTCATATCTTTGTTGGCCTTATCGACACCGTAGGCAAGAGCGGCTGCCGTGGGCTCGTTCACAATGCGCTTAACGTCGAGGCCTGCAATCATTCCGGCCTCCTTTGTTGCCTGACGCTGGCTGTCGCTGAAGTATGCGGGTACTGTGATAACAGCCTCGGTAACCTCTTGTCCCAGATAATCCTCGGCGGTCTTTTTCATCTTCTGAAGAATCATAGCCGAAATCTCCTGAGGGGTGTAGAGGCGTCCGTCAATATCGACGCGGGGCATATTATTCTCGTTTACTACATTATAAGGTACGCGTGAGATTTCTTTGCTCACCTGTGCCCAATTCTCGCCCATAAAGCGCTTGATTGAGAAGATGGTGCGCTTGGGGTTTGTAATAGCCTGACGCTTTGCAGGGTCGCCCACTTTGCGCTCGCCGTTACCGTCGAACGATACGATAGAGGGGGTGGTGCGCTTGCCCTCGCTGTTGGTGATAACAACGGGCTCGTTGCCCTCAAAAACTGCTACACAAGAGTTTGTTGTTCCTAAGTCAATTCCAATAATCTTTCCCATAATATTCTAATTTAATTTTTTAATTTATTCAACTTATAAATGTGCGCTTTTGTTCGTTTATTTCTGTTTGCTTTTTTGTGCGCTACACTAATATTGTTACAAAGTCCGTGCCAACCTCTGTTTTTACCTTTTCGGGGGTGATAATTTTGTCTTAAATGGCAAAAATAGGGGTTAGAGTGTGTCATTTTGACTGACAATGTGTCAGTCTCTGACAATTGGCCCTTACTTTTGGCGTGCCGGCCGATTTTTACATAATTGTGCAAAATAACCTTTTTAAATTTGTTTTTACACATCTTTTATGCTATCTTCGCATCTTATAATGTATGATGCGGGTGAAGCACCTATTCATATAATATATAACATTGAAATTTTATTTGGTTATTTATAAATATCTTAAAAGAAAATGGCAAAAGTTTTAATCATTGGCGCAGGTGGCGTTGGCACTGTGGCCGCTTTTAAGGTCGCTCAGAACAGCGATGTCTTTACCGAGATTATGATTGCAAGCCGCACAAAGTCGAAGTGCGACGCAATAGTAAAGGCAATTGGCAACCCCGCAATTCAGACAGCTGCGGTTGACGCCGATAGCGTCGAGGAGCTTGTTGCTTTGTTCAATAGCTTTAAGCCCGAGATTGTAATTAACGTGGCTCTGCCTTATCAGGACCTTACAATTATGGAGGCCTGTTTGCAGTGCGGAGTAAACTATCTTGATACAGCAAATTACGAGCCTAAGGACGAGGCTCATTTCGAGTACAGCTGGCAGTGGGCCTACCACGAGCGTTTCAAAGAGGCCGGCCTCACGGCCATCCTCGGCTGCGGATTTGACCCGGGCGTGAGCGGTGTTTACACGGCATACGCTGCCAAGCACTATTTCGACGAGATTCACTATCTTGACATTGTCGATTGCAACGCCGGCAACCACCACAAGGCATTTGCAACAAACTTTAACCCCGAGATTAACATCCGCGAGATTACTCAAAAGGGACGTTACTACGAGGATGGCAAATGGATTGAGACGGGTGCATTGGAGATTCACAAGCCTCTGACCTATCCCAATATCGGCCCGAGAGAGTCGTACCTGCTGTTCCACGAGGAGCTCGAGTCGCTGACAAAGAATTTCCCCACAATCAAGCGTGCACGCTTCTGGATGACATTCGGACAGGAGTACCTTACTCACCTGCGCGTAATTCAGAATATCGGAATGGCACGTATCGACGAGATTGACTATAATGGTCAGAAGATTGTCCCCCTGCAATTCCTGAAAGCCGTGCTCCCCAATCCTCAAGACCTCGGCGAGAATTACGAGGGCGAGACATCAATCGGCTGTCGCATACGCGGAGTAAAAGACGGAAAAGAGCGCACATACTACGTTTACAACAATTGCAGCCATCAAGAGGCCTATAAAGAGACCGGAATGCAGGGTGTAAGCTACACAACGGGTGTGCCCGCAATGATTGGTGCAATGATGTTCGTCAAGGGACTGTGGCGTAAGCCCGGAGTGTGGAACGTCGAGCAATTCGACCCCGACCCCTTTATGGAGCAGCTCAACAAGCAGGGCCTGCCGTGGCACGAGGAATTTGACAAAGACCTTGAACTTTAATCCCCAAAGAATATAAATAAAAGAGGTGTAGCCGCGCATCCTGTCAAGGAGTAGGCGGTTGCACATCTTTTGCAGAAGAATAAAAACAAATTAAACAGCATAAGAAAATTTAAATGGCAAAGAAAGAAGAGGTGCAGAATATTGCAGCGTCCGAGAAACTGAAGGCGTTGCAGGCTGCAATGGACAAAATAGAGAAAAATTTTGGCAAAGGCTCGATAATGAAGCTGGGCGACGATAATTTCGAGGAGGTTGACGTAATACCCTCGGGCTCGGTGGGCTTGAACGCTGCGTTGGGTGTCGGAGGCTATCCGCGCGGCCGCATAATCGAAATTTACGGCCCCGAGTCGTCGGGTAAGACAACGCTCGCCATACACGCCATTGCCGAGGCACAAAGAATGGGCGGAATTGCGGCTATAATAGATGCCGAGCACGCGTTCGACCGTTTCTATGCGCAGAAATTAGGCGTCGATATTGACAATCTGCTAATATCGCAGCCCGACTGCGGCGAGCAGGCGCTGGAAATTGCCGAGCAACTGATACGCTCGTCGGCAATTGACATAATCGTCATCGACTCGGTGGCGGCCCTCACGCCTAAGGCCGAGATTGAGGGTGAGATGGGCGACAATAAGGTGGGTCTTCAGGCGCGCCTTATGTCGCAGGCACTGCGTAAGCTGACATCTGCCATAAGCAAGACAAAGACCACCTGCATCTTCATCAACCAGCTGCGCGAGAAGATTGGAGTAATGTTCGGCAATCCCGAGACCACAACCGGCGGTAATGCACTGAAATTCTACGCATCGGTGCGTCTCGACATTCGTCGTGTGAGCCAGCTGAAGGACGGCGAGGATGCCATCGGAAACTCGGTGCGCGTAAAAGTGGTAAAGAACAAGGTTGCTCCTCCCTTCCGCAAGGCCGAGTTTGACATTATGTTCGGCGAGGGAATTTCGCGCGTGGGCGAGATAGTCGATCTTGGCGTGGCATACGGCGTAATTAAAAAGAGCGGCTCGTTCTTCAGCTACAACGACACAAAATTGGCACAGGGCCGCGACCGTACAAAGTCGCTCATCGCCGATAACCCCGAGCTTGCCGAGGAGCTTGAAGCAAAAATTGCAGCAGCAATGAAAGGCATCGAGCCCGAACCCGAGCCCGAAGGCATCGACGAGGAGTAAACATTACAAGCATAAAAAAGAGACAATAAACATTTAATAAATAAGCTATGAAGAAAACAATTCTATTGGCAATGGCTGCTTTTGCAGGCCTTAACCTCTTTGCACAGAGCGATAAAGAGGAGTTGCAGTTTACCGTTGTAAAGGAGAATCCCATTACAAGTATTAAAAATCAGAACAGAGCAGGTACCTGCTGGTGCTACTCGTCGCTGGCATTCATCGAGTCGGAGCTTCTGCGTATGGGCAAGGGCGAGTATGACTTTTCGGAGATGTTCATCGTGCACAACACCTACCTCGACCGTGCCGACAAAGCAGTGCGCACACACGGCGACGTATCATTCTCGCAGGGTGGTTCGTTCTACGACGTAATCTATGGTATGGAGCACTTTGGTCTTGTTCCCGAGGCCGAAATGCGTCCCGGAGTAATGTATGGCGATACACTCAGCAACCACAACGAGCTTACCGCCGTTAGCGACGCTGTTGTAGCCGCTATTGCAAAAGGCAGACACCGCAGCTTGCAGGTGGGCGCCGACGGTCAGCCTCTTTGGAAGAAAGCAATTGCCTCAATCCACGATATTTATCTTGGAGAGCGTCCCGAGAAATTTACATACAACGGCAAGGAATATACTCCCAAGTCATTCTACGAGTCAACAGGCCTTAAGGCTTCGGATTACGTGTCGTTGACATCTTACACTCATCATCCTTTCTACAGCTCGTTTGTTCTTGAGATTCAGGATAATTGGCGTTGGGCACAGTCGTACAACCTCCCCATCGACGAGCTTCTTGAGGTATTCGACAATGCAATCAACGAGGGCTACACAATTGCTTGGGGTAGCGACGTCAGCGAGACAGGCTTCACACGCGACGGTACAGCCGTTATGCCCGATAATGCAAGCAGCGCCGACCTTCAGGGTTCTGATATGGCACGTTGGTTGAAACTGAGCGAGGCCGATAGAAAAGTTACACCCAAGCCCTCGGGCGAGAAGTGGTGCACACAGGAGGAGCGTCAGATTGCATACGACAATTGGGAAACAACCGACGACCACGGTATGCAGATTTACGGTATCGCCAAAGACCAGAATGGTGTAGAGTACTATATGGTAAAGAATTCTTGGGGTAAGAGCGGTAAATTTGACGGTATATGGTACGCATCTAAGGCCTTTGTTCGCTACAAAACAATGAACATCGTTGTTCATAAGGATGCGCTTCCCAAACACATTGCAAAGAAACTCGGATTGAAATAATTCAAAGAGTTTTAAAATTAAGAGGCTTCGGCCTCTTAATTTTTTATAAAAATCGGCCTGTTCCCATTAAAAAATATGGGAAACAGGCTGTTTTTTTTATTGCTTTTTGTAACTTTACAAATTGAAAAAGAATTATCCTACGGCAAAAGCGGCCTTATGTATGCGAAAGAGTGGGCCAATAGTGGCAGATAAATTAGTTGATGATTGTCTAACGAGATGATTCTTAAGCGGATAGCTTGATTGTGTTGGTGTCAGTGTGGTTGTTTGTTTAAAAAGATAGAGTAGTGCACCGGTGATGCTTATACCGCAATAGCAGCGAAAAAATAAAAAATAAATATAAATGGGTCAGAAATGGAAGTATCAACCTCCGACATACAAACAGACAGAGGAAGCTAAGCGGCTCTCGGAAGAGTTGGACATTAGTCCCATTCTTTGCGGTCTGCTTGTTGCGCGAGGTGTAACGACAGCCGCCGACGCCCGACAATTCTTTCGCCCCAAACTGAGCAACCTACATAATCCGTTCTTAATGAATGATATGGATGTTGCTGTGAAGCGCCTGAACAAGGCGCTTGGACGCAAAGAACGCATTTTGGTGTATGGCGACTATGATGTTGACGGAACAACTGCTGTGGCGCTTGTATATAAATTCCTACAGCAATTCTCGTCGAACATCGACTATTACATTCCCGACAGGAATGAAGATGGTTACGGTATCTCGAAAAGAGGTATCGACTATGCTCACTCGACCGGAGTGAAATTGGTCATTGTGCTCGATTGCGGAATAAAAGCCGTCGAGGAGATTGCTTACGCAAAGTCAAAAGGGATAGATTTTATCGTGTGCGACCACCACGTACCCGACGACGAACTGCCCTGCGCGGTGGCCATCCTCAATCCCAAGCGCTTCGACAATACCTACCCCTATCAGCATCTGTCGGGCTGTGGAGTGGGCTTTAAGTTTATGCAGGCCTTTGCTATGGACAACGGTATCCCCGGCGAGCAGCTATACTCATTGCTCGACCTTGTAGCCGTGAGCATAGCATCAGACCTTGTGCCCATTATGGGCGAGAATCGCATCCTTGCCTACCACGGCCTGAAGCAGATTAACCACGCTCCCAGCACGGGACTGAAGGCCATTATTCAGGTGTGTGGCCTGCGCGACAAGGAGATTAGTATGAACGACATAATCTTCAAGATTGGGCCGCGCATAAACGCCTCGGGACGCATACAGCAGGGAAAAGTGGCCGTTGACCTCTTGATTGAGAATAATCTGAGGGCGGCGCTTGCAATGAGCGAGCAGATAAACGAATTTAACGAGACGCGCAAAGACCTCGACAAGAGTATGACCGAAGAGGCCAACCGCATTGTCGAGCGCCTCGAAAATTTCGACGAAAAGCGCGCCATAGTAATCTTCAACGCCGATTGGCATCGGGGAGTGATAGGGATAGTAGCCTCACGCCTCACCGAGGTGTATCACCGTCCGGCGGTGGTGCTCACCTGCTCGGGAGAGATTGCAACAGGCTCGGCACGCTCGGTAACGGGATTCGACGTTTATAAGGCCATAGAGAGCTGTCGCTCTCTGCTCGAAAATTTTGGCGGGCACACATACGCGGCAGGCTTTTCGCTGAGGGTCGAGAATATAGCCGAGTTTGCACGACGCTTCGAGGAGTATGTTACGGGAAACATCCTCCCCGAGCAGACCGACCCCATCATAGAGATTGAGGCCGAGCTCGATTTTCAGCAGATTACACGTAAATTCTTTAACGAATTGAAGAAATTTGCCCCGCACGGCCCCGATAATCCAAAGCCCATATTCTGCACGCATAATGTCTATGATTATGGCACCAGCAAGGTGGTCGGGCGTCGTCAAGAGCACATAAAACTCGAGCTTGTCGATAATAAATCGAGCAACGTGATAAACGGCATTGCATTCGGGCAGAGCGAGCAGGCAAAATATATAAAATCGAAGCAGTCGTTCGACATCTGCTACACACTCGAAGATAATACCTACAAGCACGGCGAGGTGCAGTTGCAGATTGAGAGCATACACACAAAAAGAATGCCCAAATAAATGGGTTATTCCCGAAAAAGCAACAGCTGTTGAAATACAGAGAGATACTTAAACAGTATTGGGGATACGACGATTTTCGCGGCATACAGCGCGAGATAATCGAGAGTATAGAGGCCGGGCGCGACACGCTCGGCCTTATGCCTACGGGTGGCGGCAAGAGCATCGCTTTTCAGGTGCCGACGCTTGCCCGCGAGGGTCTCTGCATAGTGGTAACGCCGCTGATTGCACTTATGAAAGACCAAGTGGCCAATCTGCGCAGCCGCAGCATAAAGGCGGCGGCCGTTTATAGCGGGATGCGCACGTCCGAGGTAATAAAAGTGCTCGAAAATTGTATCTTTGGCGATTATAAATTTCTGTACGTCTCGCCCGAGCGTCTCTCGTCCGAGATTTTCTTGAATAAGGTGCGCAAAATGCCCGTCTCGCTCATCACCGTCGATGAGGCTCACTGTATCTCGCAGTGGGGGCACGATTTTCGTCCCGCCTATCGTCGCATAGCCCAGCTGCGCACACTCTTCCCCTGTGTGCCCGTGCTTGCACTGACGGCAACGGCGACGACAGGCGTGGTGCGCGATATTCAGCAGCAGTTGGGATTCAAGTACGAGAATTGCTTCAGAATGAGTTTCGAGCGCAAGAATCTTGTATATGTTGTGCGACGTACCGAGAATAAGTTTCAGGAGCTTCTGCACATACTCGGTAATATTGACGGCTCCACGATAATATATGTCCCCAACCGTAAAAAATGCAAGGAGTTGTGCGAGCAGCTCATCGCTCACGAAATTACGGCCGAATATTATCACGCGGGCCTCGCCCCCGAGAGTAAGGACGAGAGGGAGGAGCGTTGGCGCACGGGCCTCTCGCGTGTCATCGTTGCCACAAACGCTTTTGGAATGGGTATCGACAAGCCCGACGTGAGGTTAGTTGTGCACACCGACCTTCCAAACTCCATAGAGGCCTATTTTCAGGAGGCGGGACGTGCCGGCCGCGACGGGCAGCGCGCCTATGCAGTTGTGCTGTACAGCCGCAGGGACAATGCCACCGTCTCGCGCCGCCTTTCCGACAATTACCCGCTGCCCGAGTTTATCCGCGAGGTATATGATAATCTGTGCTACTACTATACGATGGCCTTAGGCGATGGGCTGAATTGTACTTTTGAATTTGCGTTGGCCGATTTTTGTCATAAATATCATCTGCCTGTGCTGCCCACGGACAGCGCGCTGCGCATTCTCACCCGTATGGGCTATATTGATTATGTCGAGGAGATGGAGTACTCGTCGCGTCTCTGTTTTATTGTCGGGCGCGACGACCTTTACCGCATATATAATCTCTCGGACGAGCTCGACCGGCTCATCACGGCCCTGCTGCGTAATTACAGCGGTCTCTTCAGCGATTTTGTCTTTATAGACGAGCGCTATCTTGCGCGTCTGCTGGGGGTAACGAGACACCACCTTTACGAGCTTCTTGTGTCGCTCTCCAAGAAGCGTATCATACAGTATGCTCCGTCGAAAAAGTGTCCGATTGTAACATTTACACGTCAGCGTGTGCTGGGCGAGGAGCTGCGCTTTGCGCCCGAGGTTTATGATGAGAGGCGCGAGGCCTTCTCGGTGCGTCTCGATGCGATGCTTAAATATGCCACAAGCGACGATGAGTGTCGCAGCCGCTATCTTCTGCGCTATTTTAACGACGTCGAGGCACCCGACTGCGGCCACTGCGACGTCTGTCTGTCGCGCCGCGGGGGCGAGCCTTCTGAAGAGACGCTTGCCGCTGATGCCTCGATGCTGCTGTCGCTGCTTGCCGACGGCAGGGTGCACCCTACGGCCGAGATTGAAGCGCTGGGGCTGCCGCGAAAGAGGCAGGCGGCGCTGCTGCGCCGCCTTTGCGACGAGGAGCGTATTGTCGTCGTCGATGGGGGAGTGAGAATACATAAATAGAGCATCGAAAGAAATCCGATGCTCTATTTAACGTGAGTTCGATATAATTTTAGAATAGAGAAAGTTGCCCGTCATTGATAAATTCCACATCAATTTCGGGTTTCTTTTCAAAAAAGCAATATGCAGCAATTGCACTCAACGCATTTGCGATGAAATTATTGAACG
>JAFQVS010000023.1 GCA_017407905.1 Bacteroidaceae bacterium
AAAATAAAAAAAATCGCGAAAATACTTGCACGGTAATTAAAATGGTTTTATATTTGCAATGATTTCAGAAGTGAAATGCAGGGACAGTTGAAAATTTGTAAAATTTATAATGATGAGAATACTATCACGAGCAGAGTTGAAAAACGAATTGTTAAGGTCGGGGATTCGGCCTTCGGTTCAGAGGCTTGCCATATATGAGTATGTTTATCGCAGCACAGCTCATCCGACTGCCGAGAAGGTTTACGAGGCGCTGCGCGACGAACTTGGCTCTCTCTCTCTGACCACCGTTTATAATACTCTCAAATTGTATGCCGATGCAGGGCTTGTGATGATGATTCACATTGACGACAATTATCTGCGTTTCGATGGAAATACACAAATGCACGCGCATTTCAGATGTAACGAGTGTGGCGAGATTTACGACCTCCCTGTCGAAGGCAATTCTCTTGGGTGCCTCGCAGGTCTTGAGGGAATAAAGGTTACAGAAGCTCAATTATATCTGCGCGGAGTATGTAAGAAATGTTTACAACAAAATTATATAAGCTAATTAAATAACAATTAAAAAATTTACGACTATGAAAAGATTTATTTGCTCAGTATGTGGTTATGTTCACGATGGTGATTCAGCTCCCGAAAGATGTCCTATGTGTAAGGTTCCCGCCAACAAATTCAATGAGGTGGTAGAGGGTAAGCTGGAGTTTGTTCAAGAGCACGTGATTGGCGTTGCAAAAGGTTGCGACGACGAAATGATAAAAGACCTGAATGCTCACTTTATTGGCGAGTGCACCGAGGTTGGAATGTATCTGGCAATGAGCCGTCAGGCCGACCGCGAGGGCTATCCCGAGATTGCCGAGGCCTTTAAGCGCTACGCTTGGGAAGAGGCCGAGCACGCTGCAAAATTCGCCGAGCTGCTTGGTGATGTAGTTTGGGACACAAAAACTAATCTTGATAAGCGTATGAATGCCGAGTCGGGTGCTTGCGCCGATAAGTACAGAATAGCTAAGCGCGCCAAAGAGCTTAACCTTGACGCTATCCACGATACAGTACACGAGATGGCTAAGGATGAGGCTCGCCACGGCAAGGGATTCGAGGGATTGTTCAACAGATATTTTAAGTAATAATCACTCCCCAAAAAAGAAAAGAATAATAGACAACTAAGAGATTACATAATGTTGATTTGAAGTTAAAATAATGGTTTGAAATGATGAAAATCGGGAGTGGCCTGTGAAGGTCGCTCCCGATTGCTTTTTGTTGGAAATTTGTTTACATTGCGAGTGTATCCTTGTTGTTGTGCAAAATACGTGCAAATTGTTGCTTTTTTTTTGTTCTATATTATTGAAGTGCTACAAATTATCTTAAAAAAATTATTTCATGAATACAAAATAGACGGCTAATATCAGCAACAGAAAGGCTACAATATGGTTCCAATGAAGGCTCTCGCCCTTGAAGAGTACCGATACTATCACACCAAAGATTATGCACGAGACAACCTCTTGAATGACTTTTAGTTGCACAAGTGAGAAGGGACCGCCGTTAATCTCGGAGCCGATGCGGTTGGCAGGGATGAGAAACGAGTACTCCAGCAGTGCAATGCACCAGCTGAGGAGGATTATCAGATAGAGTGGGGTGTTGGATGAGATTATTTTCATCTCTTGCAGCTTGAGGTTGCCGTACCAAGCAAGGGTCATAAAGGTGTTCGAGATGACAAGGAATGTCAGTGTAAGAATTGCTTTGCTCATTTTTATTCTGTTTTTTGTTTTTTTATCGTCGGGGGTGGCAGAAGCTCGCTCTGTATGTTGCTCATCGAGCTCCATAGATTGTAGCGGGCCTCGGGGTTGAGCTCTTCGAGCTGTGCCAAAAGCTCTTTCATCTGCTGGCGGTTGCTGCTGCGCTCGTAGGGGCAGTTTTTTGTCTGCGGGGGATATTGTGCCAATTGAGCGTATCGGGCAATGTCATTTTCGTTTACAAGGCACAGCGGACGAATGACGCTTATGGGGAATTTGCGCATTTGCATCAGTGGGGCCATTGCGCTGAATGCTCCTTGAAAGGTTATGTTCATAAGCATTGTTTCGATAAAGTCGTCCATATTGTGTCCGAGTGCAATTTTGTTGCATCCGCTCTCTTGGGCAATTGTGAAGAGTGCTTTGCGGCGGTTCCACGAGCATAGGAAGCAGGGCGATTTTCGTGTGTCGGTGCTTGCGTCGAAGCCTGTCGAGGCGACGATGAGCTCGACGCTTAGGTTGTCGCAAAATTCTTGCAAAAAGTTGATGTTACTCTTGTAGGGGATATTGGACATCTGCACGTGTGCGGCTTTTATCTTGATGGATGGCTTGTAGATGCGGCTGCGCTCTGATAGCAGTTGCAGCAGCATCAGCGAGTCTTTGCCGCCCGAGAGGCCTATGAGTATGTTGTCGCCATCTTGTAAAAGGGCATACTCTTTGCTCGCTTTGTTGAAGCGTGTGCGTATTTGCTTGAGCAGTGTCTCTTTTTCGGTGGGCTTGGGCATAGGGCTCTGTCGGGTGTCTCTTTGTTCGTTATTGAGATTCTACGGCGTCTCTTCGGCTTTTTTATGGTCGATTGACAAAATTCTTGCAAAGATAGCAAGAAGCGAGCGAAAAAATTAAAGCTTGCTTTGAATTTTTCACAGCGAGCGCGCAAAATCTTCGAGCTTTAGCTCAAAGAAACACAAGAAGCGAGCGAAAAAAATAAAGCTTGCTTTGAATTTTTCACAGCGAGCGCGCAAAATCTTCGAGCTTTAGCTCAAAGATACACAAGAAGTGAGCGAAAAAAATAAAGCTTGCTTTAAATTTTTCACAGCGAGCGCGCAAAATCTTCGAGAATTATTTTAAAGATAATGAAAAAATAAGTTAAAAAAGTGTTTCTGTCGTTCAATGTTGCTATATTTGCGCTTACGCGCGAATATAGATGCGGCCGGGAATAAAAAAACAAGTTTACTTGTTTTTTCTTCTCTCGCCTTTTTGTATATTTGCTCTTTAAGCGAACATCGCCTGCGCTCGCGTTGATAAACGCTAAAATAAATTTTGCGTTTCTCGCTCGCGTATGGCCGCGCATCATTTGTTATGAAAATAATTATAAAAACAATGGCAATGAAAAAGATTCTTATCATACTGTTTATATCTTTTATGACGTTGGGAGCATCGGCCCAGAATACAAAAGCCAATGCTCGCAAACTATTTCAAGAAGGAAAATACAATGAGGCAAAGCCCATCTTAGAGAAACTCCTCAAAGGCTCGCCCAACAGCGCCGAGTATAACTATTGGTACGCAGTCTGTTGCTACGAGACGGCCGACACTGCCTGCAACATCGAGGAGCGCCTGCAAATGGCCTCGAAGCGTCGCGTGCTCAACGCCCCATACTATTTGGGACGCTTCTATAAGGATGCCCTCCGATACAACGAGGCACTCGCGAGTTACGAGGAGTATATGGAAATTGGCAAGGACGAGGACAAACTTCTGCACGCACATACGCAAATAGAGAAACTCAATGCCCTTCTGCGTATGATGCGCTCCACCGAGCGCATCTGCATCATCGACAGCATAGTCGTAGATAAAAAGAATTTCTTGCAGGCCTACCGTATGGGCAGCGACGTTGGAGCCCTGCGCAAGGTGTCCGACTATTTTGGCAACCCCTCGCTCGAAGGCGTGCTATCGCTCACCCAGCGAGGCACCGACATTTACTACCCACAAAGAGTGGATGCCGACGGCCTCTCCTTCCTTAAACTATTCGGCGCAACAAAGACCGGCGACGAGTGGGGGCGCCCCACGCTTCTGCGAGGCATCGAGACAGGCGGAAACGACAATTACCCCTTTATGTCGGCCGACGGAACAACATTCTACTTTTCGAGCGACGGCGACGAGTCGCTGGGCGGATACGATATTTTCGTAACGCGCTACGACAGCGAGAGCAAACGCTTCCTCAAGCCCACGAATCTTGGAATGCCCTTCAACTCCGAGGCCAACGACTATATGATGGCAGTGAACGAGATTGCCAATTTAGGCTGGTTCGCCACAGACCGTCGTATGCCCGAGGATAAAGTCTGCATCTACATATTCATTCCCAACGAGGTAAGGCACACCTATAATGCCGAGGAGATGGACTATGCCACGCTCCTCTCCCTCTCGCATCTATTCTCGATAAAAGAGACACAGACCGATGCCGAGGCCCTGAGAAAAGCCCGTCAACAATATGCACTTTTGCAGTTTGACGACACGGCCGAGGATGTAAGCAAGGGCGATTTTCTCTTTGTCATCGACGATGCAACCGATTACACCACACTCGAACAATTCAAGAGTAAAGAGGCACGGGCAATGTTCGTAAAGTGGCAGGAAGAGAGCGTGAAATTGCGCAAGCAACAAAAGACACTCGATGGCCGACGCGACGACTACGCTGCGTCAGGCCTCGCCGCCAAGCAAAAAATGTCGGCCGAGATTCTTGCACTCGAGAAAAAATGCGAGGAGGATGCTCTGCGCTTAAAAAATATGGAAAAAGAGATACGCCGCCTCGAATTAGAGAGGCTCAACCGCTGATTCCCCCCTCCCCGGCAATAAAATAAATAATAACGTCGCAACAGTTGACCCGCATTATTTGTTTCCCTTATAAACAATTAAATAACAGAATTATGAAACGATATTTTCCACCATCAGAGCTGCTGATAGAACCCGACGGAGCCATCTATCATTTAGGCGTAAAACCCTCGGAACTTGCCGATAAAGTGATTCTCGTGGGCGACCCCAACCGTGTACCCAAAGTGGCCGAATATTTCGATGCTCAGGAGTGCGACATCAGCGCGCGCGAGTTTCGCACAATAACCGGAAGCTACAAAGGCAAGCGAATAACCGTGGTGGGCACGGGAATAGGTTGCGACAACATTGACATTGTGATGAACGAGCTTGACGCCCTCGCCAACATCGACTTTGAGACGCGCCGCGAGAAGGATACACTGCGCTCACTGCAATTGGTGCGCATCGGCACCTGCGGAGGCTTGCAGGAGTTTACCCCCACGGGCTCGTTCATCTGCTCGGCAAAGTCGGTGGGCTTCGACGGGCTGCTCAATTTCTATGCCGGGCGCAACGAGGTGTGCGACCTTGAGTTTGAGGAGGCCTTTACGAAACATCTCAATTGGTCGCCCCAGCTGTGCGCACCCTATACAATAGATTGCGACGCCCAATTGATGGAGCGCATTGCGCAGGGTGATATGGTGCGCGGTGTAACAATATCGTGCGGAGGATTCTTCGGGCCGCAGGGACGACAATTGCGTGTGCCGCTTGCCTTCCCGCAGCAGAATGAACTTGTAGTCTCGTTCGAGCATAATGGTTGGCGCATCACCAATTTCGAGATGGAGAGCTCGGCTCTTGCGGGCCTCGCACGCCTTATGGGGCACAGGGCAACAACCGTCTGCCTTGTCATTGCGCATCGCGTGGCCAAGCAGGCAACCATCGACTATGATGCAAAAATGCGCGAGCTTATACAGACCGTGCTCGATAGAATTTAAATAACTTCAAAAACACGCAAACAAAAAATCTTCGACCTCAGGCAGACAATTCAGATGAAAAACAACGATACAATATGCGCCCTTGCCACTGCACAGGGTGGGGCGCTGAGCGTAGTGAGAATTTCGGGTAGCGATGCCATTGGCATCGCCGCCTCGGTTTTTACGCCCCGTGCCGGCAAGCCTCTGGGCGAGCGTCGCAGCCACACTGTGGTATTTGGCGATATTTTCGACGTGCAGGGGCATACGCTCGACGAGGTGCTTCTTACCATAATGCGCGCTCCGCACAGCTATACGGGCGAGGATACGGTGGAGATTAGTTGCCACGCTTCGCCCTACATTACGCGCGAACTGATGATAAATCTCATCGAGCACGGCGCACGACAGGCCGAGCCGGGCGAGTTTACAATGCGCGCATTCCTTGCGGGCAAAATGGACCTCAGCCGCGCCGAGGCAGTAGCCGACCTTATAGCATCGGGCTCGCGCGCGAGCCATCGTCTGGCGCTCAACCAACTGAAAGGAGCCTTCAGCCGTCGCCTGTCGTCGCTGCGCGACCGGCTGCTGCATCTGACCACGCTTATGGAGCTCGAACTCGACTTTAGCGAGGAGGATGTAACATTCGCCGACCGCAGCCATCTATTGACCCTTTGTCGCGAAATAGAGACAGAAATATCGAGACTTACCGATTCGTTCGCCGTCGGCAACGCCGTAAAAACAGGCGTCCCCGTTGCAATCGTGGGCGAGACAAACACAGGAAAAAGCACCCTGCTGAATGCTCTGCTAAACGAAGAGCGTGCCATCGTCAGCGATATTAGCGGAACAACGCGCGACACAGTCGAAGGGGTTGTAAATATCTGTGGCACAGCATTCCGATTCATCGACACGGCAGGCGTGCGCCGCACAACAGACATTGTCGAGCAGATAGGCATCGAGCGTACATTAGAGCAACTGCAAAAATCAAATATTGCACTCTGGGTAATAGACCCGATGATGAACCGAGAAAGCCTCGAAACAACCGCGCAACGTCTGTTGCCGCTGTGCAGAAACAAAAAAATGGCAGTGCTCATAAATAAGTGCGACGTGGTGGATGCAATAACAATCACCGCGGCGATGAACGAGGCGCAGGCGCTCATTGCAAAATTTGGTAGCGGGGTAGAGTGGAGCAAAAGTGATATGTGGGCAATATCGGCAAAATTAGGGACAAATATGGACAAACTGCACGATTTTCTGCAAACCGCGGCCGCCCTCCCCGAGGTCTCGGACGATGCGGTGGTGGTAACAAACGTACGACACTACGAGGCGCTGCGCGCTGCTCTGGGCGATATTCGACGTGTGCAACAAGCGATGCACGACGGTCTTCCCTGCGACCTTGTGAGCGAGGATTTACGCCTGTGTATAAATCACTTATCCGAAATTGTCGGCGAAGTGTCCTCGGAACTTGTGCTTCAGAATATCTTTAAGAATTTTTGCATCGGCAAGTAAATGGCTGATTATCAAATAGTTAAATAAATCACAATTGATTAATATAGCACTCTTTACGGGTGCTATTTTTATTTGTGCAAGCATCGTTGTTAATCGTTGCTAAGCCTTTTTACGCCTGTTTTTGTACCTCCTGTGTACCTCGCCGCTTGAAATGCAATTTTGCGTTGGCGAGGTGATGGAAAAAGTTGAATATGGTTGAATATGGTTTAAGATAGTTAAACCAAAACAGGAGAAATCAAGAGAATTAAACACTAAAACAGTAGTAAAATGGCAGCAAGTAACATTAGAATCAAGAAGATTTGCCAATGGTGTGGAGTTGAGTTTGAAGCTCAAAAGGTATCTACTAAGTATTGTTCAC
>JAFQVS010000002.1 GCA_017407905.1 Bacteroidaceae bacterium
ATTGTCAGGCAAGCCGGGAATGTTATTGTTTTAAGACTACCGCATGCATTAAATGCAGAATTACCAATTTTCGTAACGTTATCCCCCAATGATACATTTGTAAGATTGCCACAATAACTAAAAGCTCTAGACGCAATAGAAGTTATACCATCACCTATGGTTAAAGTTGTAAGTCTTTCACAACCATCAAATGCATGAATACCAATACTTGTTACATTATCAGGAATATCTATACGTGTAAGAGCGTCACAATTCTCAAAAGCATAATCTTCTATTGTTTTTACATTATCACCGAATACAACACTTGATAATTGGCTACAACCAGAAAATGCAGATTCAACTATAGTCTCTACGTTATTACCCAATACTAATTCTTTAATGGTTTTACCACTAAACCAATTTCCTATATTTTTACAATTTAGGCTCAATTTTGAAAGAGAATTACAATTATAAAAGGTTTTGTTTGGTAATATAGTTTTTAAATTCTCACCAATAGTAAGTTCTGAAAGATTATAGCAATCATAAAAAGTCTGTTCTCCAATACTCTCCATACCATTACCTATGGCTACACTTGTTAATCCTGAACATTTATAGAACACACAATGGCCAATACTTACTGCATTATCAGATATGACAACTTTTTGAAGCTTATAGCAATAACCAAAAGCCCAATTTTCGATTATTTCCAAAGACTTTGGAAATGTAAAACTTTCAAGATTAATACACTCTGTAAATGCTGAATTACCGATTATAGTAACACCTTCTGAAATTTTAACATCTATGAGTTTCGTACATCCTGAAAACGCAGCAAAGCCTATTTTTGTTACGCTGTAAGTTGTTCCATTATAAGCTACATTTGTGGGTATAACGACTGAGCCTGAATACTCATTAAATTCACTATAGCTATTCCCTTTAAAAGTTACCTCAACGGTTTTATCCTCCTCAGATAAAATATTGTAGTAAATACCATCGACCTCAAAGTCGTGGGCTGTTGCAACAGCACTGCACAGCAACATCACTGCCAACAGCAGATTTTTAAAAACTAAATTTTTCATAGTATGTTACAATTAAATTTATTCTAATCTAAGAAAAAATGTATTACCGTCTTGCGGAACATTTTTATTTGAGCCGGCAAAGGTACTATAAATTAAGGAATTATAAAAGTATTTTACTCTATTCTTATATTTAGTGGCTGTGAAAGATGGATAAAAAGTACACAACCATAAATATCGGATTATCGAACAGCGGCATTAGAAGCTGCTTAGGATTTATTTTGCGATTGCTTGAGAATTGTTTTCACAAGAATTTTAAACTGCCTTTTAGAAGCTGTTTGAATTTTATTTCGGATTTATTTGAGGGGGTGTTTTAGGCTTCTTCTTATAATATGGGCGAAAAGAGACGCGCCAGCGACTCCCTCACCCTGCTGCCAAGCGGACGCCGCAGAAACTCGCGCAGAGTAAGTAATTTGCAGTTGCCGACGTCGTCAAGAAATTGTCGCCTGACGACCTTTGCAAAGGCCTCATCATAGACGTAGGCGCACACCTCGAAATTATAGTCGAAACTGCGAAAATCGACATTGGCCGAGCCTATGACACTGAGCATATCATCCGAGACGCAACCTTTGGCGTGCATCATCCCGCCCACGTAAAGATAGACCTTTACGCCGGCCTTGAGCAGACGCTCAAGGTAGGAGCGTGAGGCGTAATCGGCCAATCGACTATCGGAGCGCTCGGGAATCATCAAACAGACGTCAACCCCAGAGAGGGCTGCGCTCTCCATTGCGCTCATCACCTGCTCGTTGGGCATAAGATAGGGGGTGTGAATATATATGTAGTTGCGGGCCGAGGAGAGTGCCATCACAAGCGACGAGGAGACGATGCGCCACTGCCCCACGGGATTGGACATTGCAATTTGCAGTTGCGCGCTACCCACCGTCCGAGGCTCGGGGAAATAACGGCGGCCGCTCACCATCGAGCCATTGACAAAGTACCAATCCAAGAGGAACGACGATTGCAGGCCATAGACGCCGTAGCCTCGGACGGCCATCATTGTGTCGCGCCACACGCCGCCATTTATTCCACGCACGTAGCGGTCGGCAATGTTACAGCCGCCCACAAAGCCCAATTTTCCGTCGATGACAACTATTTTGCGGTGGTTGCGGTAGTTTGTTCCTTTGGAGAGGAAGGGGAAATGAACCTTCAGAAAGGGCTCGACGTATCCGCCGGCGCAGCGCACTGCGTCGAAGAAGCGGGGGCTTACGTGCCAACAGCCCACACTGTCGTATATTATGCGCACCTCGACCCCCTCACGGGCCTTTTCGATGAGAGCATCGCGCAGACGTGTGCCCCACTCGTCGCTCTCGAAGATATAGAATTGCAGATGAATATGCTCTTTTGCCTCGCTTATCGCCTCGAAGAGACGCTCCATAAAGAGCGCTGCCGAGGGCAACAGCTCGACGTCGGCTGTTGCCAATGAGGCGTCGCAGCTATTTTCGAGGTACGTTACAAGGGCTTTATAAGAGGGGGGCGCCCCGAGCGGTGTATATGAGCGGCAGGCAATCTGTGCACGCTGCTGAAGCTGCGACGAAAAGCGGTTGTGAATGTATCGGCGGCGACGAGTGTCGTGCCCGAAGAAAAAATAGAGCAACAGACCCAAGAAGGGGATAAACAGCAGTACAAAGGCCCAAGCAAAGGTTGCAATCGGGTTGCGGTTGCCCAAGATAACCTTTACCATTATCCACAAAGCAATAATGATATTAAGCCAATAGAGCAGGCGCAAGAGTATTTCCCAATCGAAGATAATCGCCATTCTTACATAAGTTTACCCTGCGAATATAGAAAATTAAAAGGGAAAGCACTATATTTTGCTCTCCCTTTTAATCTATTTTAAAGATTCAGAGGTTGTTTAAATTTTATTTCGAGTTTATATCACTCATCAAAAGATTAAACAGCCTTTTACCGCTTATCAGTAGCCTCGACCGCCGCCGAAGCCACCGCCGCGCCCGAAGCCGGGACCGCCAAAGCCACCGGGACCCATTCCTCGTATCGTGCGGCGCGTCTCTCTGTCGCCCATAGAGTTTATCTTGTATATTACGTGTACAAGAGCATAGTGGAAGATTGAGTTATTCTGCGTGTCGCTGCGCATAATGGCATTGATTGTACGGCTGATATTGCTCTGCTCTTGCAGAATATCGTACAGCTGAAGGCTGACGGTGAGTGCATTATTCGCTAGGAAGCCGGCCGAGAGCTGAGCGTTCCACAACAGCTCGTTTGTATTAAACTGCGGGTCGTCGTAACCGCGGCGACTGCTCATCGAAAGGTTGCTCGAAAGGGTAAGGTTGTGCCACGGGAATTTTATGTTTCCGCTGGGGCCGTACGAGAAATTCCACGTGTCGAGGTTCCTGTCGGGCTGCTGCTCGTTGTTCGAGTGCGAATAGTTGAGCGAGCCGTCCATCGTAAGCTCGAATACATCGTTGCGGTAGCCGAATTTAAGGCGCTCACCCACGTTGACCGTCTCGACAGTGTTACGCACGCTGCTGCTGTTTCGGTCGGGGCTTATGTACGATACCTGATGATTGTAGCCCAAGCTGGTGCCCGTGCTATATGTGAATTTCTTGTTTTTAGGTAGCGCCGAGTTAAAGTTAAAGCCTCCGCTTGCGCCCCAATTGCCGTTTATGTTCACAGGCTGACTAATCTGTCCTCCCGTCTCTTCGATATATGTTACTCGGCGGGTGATGCTGTTGAGTGTATTGTTGAAACTGAGGTTCGCGGCTATTCCCGTCTGTGTCTCGGGATTATTGGTGGTGAAGAAGGCGCTCAGGCGGCTGTTGAACGAGGGCTTCAGGCCCGGGTTACCTTTTGTTATGTACAATGGGTTGCTGTCGTCGGTAATGTCCAAAAGGTCGGTCATCGAGGGTTGGTTGGTCGAGCCTCGATACATTACGTTAAGCGTGGTTGTCTTGTTCCACCTATATCGCATTCTCAGATTGGGGGTAATATTGTATATTGTGCGTTTGAGCACTGTGTCGAGCCCCAAATATTGGTAGCGCATCTGAGTGCTCTGCGGCATCCACGTTACGCCGGCATTAAGGTTTATTTTTTCGGTTACGTAACGGAACATTATCTGCGCATCGTGGCGGACGTTACGGTAGATTGAGAGGCGACTGAGGTCGTTGTCGCGATACTGCTCGTAGTCTTGCGGCAGCGACGGAAACTCGTAATTGCTATTTAATATAAGGTGGTAAATATCGGTGGGGATACTGTCAAATACGTATGTGGCACGGTCGCTGTTGCTGTAACTGTAGTTGAAGCGGTAGCTTAGTTGCACGAACAGATTTTTCAGTATGGGCTCGGTGTAGCTGAGGCGTGCATTATAGCTCCAATCGGTGCCCGGCGTTGTCGAGTAGCGGCGACGGTCGTAGCCTCGGCTGCCTGCCGACTGCTGATAGTAGCGAACGTCGTTGCTCGATATTGATTTACTCTCACTATCGCTGTAATTGAAGCGTCCCTGCAAGGTTATATTGCGTCCGGGCTTGCCCAAGCGACGATTGAATTGCAGCATCGCATTGACCGAGCGATTTTTGCTGTTATTCATACTCTCGTTGTTATTGCTGTTTATGGCTATCGAGTCGAGAGCATCGTAAACGTCGCCGAACCTATCCATCGGATACTCCATAAGGGTGAAGGGGTCGGCCGAGAATGTCGCCGAGGTGCTCTTCGACCACCCGTCCGAGCTGCGCCACGAGAATGAGGGCAGAAAGATTATGTTTGTCAGTGTGTCGGGCTTCCACTCGATGCGAAAATTTCCGTTTATGTTCGAGTTACGGCCGAAACTGCGGCTGCGGCTGTTGCTGAATTGGTTGCTGCGACCCTCGGTCATAAAATACTCGCTTGCAGTGAAGGATTGATTGTCCGTGTCGTTATGTCGGTAGCGCACGTTGCCTCCAAACTCGTACTTTTCGCCCTCGGTGGCAAAATTAAACGCCCCCTCTTTGTGGGCACTGAGCCCTGAACCGCCGCGCCCCGAAAAGCCTCGGTCGTTGACGTTGTTGGCCGAGAGCACCAATGACATTTGAGTTGTCGATGAGAAGAGATTGGACATATTCTTGAACGAATAGCGCTCTTTTGTTCCATAGGCTGCGTCGATATTTCCAAAGAAGCCCTCGTCGGCACCCTTTTTCATTTGTAGGTCGAGGACAGTCTCCTCCTCGCCATCGTCAATTCCCGTAACGCGGGTAAAATCGCTCTGCTTATCATAGAATTTTACTTTATCGACAAGGTCAACGGGGACGTTTTTCAGCGCCACCTGCTTATCGGTGCCGAAAAAATCCTTACCCTTCATAAGAATGCGACTGACGGTTTTTCCATTGATTTTTATCGTTCCATCCTCTTCGACCTGCACTCCGGGATATTTTTTTATGAGCTCTTCGAGCATCGAGCCGGGCGCCACGCGAAAAGCGGATGTATTATAGACTGTTGTATCCTCGGACATTGTTATGGGAGGGGCCACTTCTGTAACAACGGCCTCGGCAAGGACGGCAACATCGTCGTTGAGCACAAGGCGGCCGACGTCGGTGCTTTTCTTTGCCTTGATATTTACGATTTTATCCTGAGGCACAAAGCCCACGTATGTGAGGCGCAGCAGATACTCGCCCTCGGGAGCTTGTAACAAGAATTTACCTTCTTGGTCGCTGGGCGAGCCTGTCTTATAGACTGTATCGGGCAGCTGATAGAGTTGCAGGGTGGCATTCTGAAGCGGTTGATTCTCGGCCTTGCTATATACTACGCCTGTGAGCGTACCCGTTTTTTTCTTTTTTCCCTCTTGGGCACAGACGGCAATGGCCGCAAAAATCATAAACAAAAAGAGCAGTCTCTTTTTCATAATTATATGTAAATATTTGTATGCTGTTTAAAATTTAGACCAAACATTTGTTTGACACAAAAAAAATAAAATAGTTTAATCGCAACTAAAATCTTTCTTAAAATGGTGGCTATATTTTGAACAGCTTCTTAAAATAAAAGTTACAAATTTAAGAAATATATACTATATTCGCAACCGAAAAAAAAGAAAGAGCATAAGAGGTATGAACAGCAGAGACAAAGACGACTCGTCAACAAATGTATTAAAAAAGATAACCGAGGCGCTGCCCGACACCTTTGGCGAGCCTCTAAAAGGGGCGTTGCGCACTATTTTCACCGACGCCGACGAGGATAGTATATGCGCCTCGGCCATCATCGGGATGCTTTATCTGTCGCATCGCCTCACAAAATTTCCGCAGACAAAGCTACGCACATACTGCTGCAATTTGCGGCAAGAGATTAGTCCGCTGCCGCTCGACTGCCGACACTACGATGATATATGCCGGGCCATCGAGGGTGGAATGCCCACCGCAGGCATCCTCATTGACAATGAGTTGTCGGCGCAGGAGATAAAAATTGAGAAAGAACATATTTTGGAGGCGCTCGATTTTATCAGCAACGGCTGACAAGGCAACCGCCTCCCAAGCCCGGGCAAACATTTTTAAAAGAGAAACACCCCCTCAAACAAAAGCCACAGTAGAAATTTACTGTGAACAAGAATAAATTTGTTATTTCTCACTTTCAAGAACAGCAGCATATAATACGTGCAAAAGGTAACTTTAAATTAAATATTGCACCATAAAAAAGAAATTCAATGTAGGTTCGATTGTTTTAAGGAAAAAGTGCGAGGTATGTTTAACCGCTACTTAGACGCTTGTTTACAAGCGACTAAGTGAGGGCGGTCCGCA
>JAFQVS010000024.1 GCA_017407905.1 Bacteroidaceae bacterium
ATTAAATATTGCACCATAAAAAAGAAATTCAATGTAGGTTCGATTGTTTTAAGGAAAAAGTGCGAGGTATGTTTAACCGCTACTTAGACGCTTGTTTACAAGCGCCTAAGTGAGGGCGGTCCGCAGCACCCTTAAAACAATCGTAAACCGCAATGACAAGCAGGCCTCCGACCGAGTGAGCACATCGTTGCCTCACGAGCAAAGGAGGTCCTGCGACAATTTCTTTAGGTGCAGTTTTTTTGCTTACTTTTTTTCGGAAAAAAAGTAAGTCCTAAAGTATAATGCGAAAGAGAGAATAGCCGCAGAAATATTCCGAGAGGGTGATAAACAGAATTATCTCGACCACACCTTTTTTGCCGCTGCACCATTAAAAGATAGACAGACTAAAAAGAAAATTTAGTCTGTCTATCTTTTATATTCTAACGGAACGAGGCTTAGCAATTCATTCCTCCGCAGCAATTTATTACCTGTCCCGTAACGTAGGCCGATAGGTCGCTTGCAAGGAACAGCGCCACGTTGGCCACATCGTCGGGGGTTCCGCCTCGACGCAGGGGGATACTCTTGGCCCACGCCTCGCGCATCTCCTCGGGCAGTGCCGAGGTCATATCAGTCTCAATGAATCCCGGGGCAATGCAGTTGACGCGTATTCCGCGGGGGCCCATCTCCTTGGCAACCGATTTCGAGAATCCTATGAGGCCGGCTTTTGAGGCCGAGTAGTTACACTGTCCGGCATTGCCGCTCACACCAACCACCGACGACATATTTATTATGCTGCCCTGACGCTGCTTGGCCATTATGGGGACAATGATGCGTGTAAAATTAAATGCCGATTTTAGGTTGGTGGTAATTACTGCGTCCCACTGCTCCTCGGTCATACGCATAAGAAGGCCGTCTTTTGTAATTCCTGCGTTGTTCACAAGAATGTCGATGCGTCCGAGGTCGGCCGTTATTTGTTTCACGACAGCCTCGGTGGCTGCGTAGTCGGCAGCGTCGGCTGCGTAGCCTTTGCAGCTTACGCCCATTGCTGTTATTGTGGCCTCAAGCTCCTCGGCTGCTCCGTTTTTTTGGCGGTAGGTGAATGCGATATTTGCGCCTGCCTCGGCAAATTTTATTGCGATGGCCTTGCCTATTCCGCGTGTTGCGCCTGTTATTAAGGCTGTCTTTCCTTCGAGTATTTTCATAATTTTCTGTTGTTTGTTGTTTGATATATTGGTGTGATACGACAAATATACTCTTTAGGTTCGATATTTAACAAAAAAACGGCTCCATTCTTTTGTGTGGATACCGTTTTTTATAGTGTTTGTCCTTTTATTGGGCTCGGTCGATGACTTTTGTCGCAAATTCAAAATCCTCGGGGTAGTCAATGTCGATGCCCTCTATTGCATCGACTATTGCCATATAGGGGGTGTTGCCCACACGCTGGTGCATCTCGGTCCACACCTCGCGGCGGAAGATGTAGAAGGCGCTTGTCTCGACAAATATTGGCTCTATGGTCTGTGTGCGGGGAATCTCCTTAAGGTCGTAGTTAAGTGGCTTCCCGCCGTACCACGTGAATGTCTGTATCTTCTGTGCCGAGAAGGCCGAGTCGTGCTGCCCCGAGGCTACCTTGTCTATTGCATTGCCTATTGTCGCGCATTTTATGAACGGCGAGGTTGTGTGGGCAAGCATATAGATGTCGGCGTCAATCTCTTTTACAAATGCGTCGTAAATATCTTTGCCCAGCGTCTCGTCGCTGTCGAGGTCTGTGGAGCGCTTGAGGAATTTTACGCCTTGCGGCAGATAGGGGATTATGCTCTCTTGGGAGCAATAGACATATACGTCGCTTATCTGAGGCACTTTTACGAGCGTCTCTAATATGTGTTGCAAAAGGGGCTTGTCGCCCAGCATCTTGAGGTTCTTGCCAACGACGCGCTTGCTGTTGAGCCTTATGGGTACAAATGCGGCAATTTTCATACTCTGTTTTTGTTTTTACAAGCAGCTGAACATATCAATCACTCCGACAAACTCGTTGCTTGAATTTACAACGATAATCGAGTGGACGTTGTGCTTGCGCATTATCGCCTCGGCCTGTGTCAGCTTGGCTGTCTCTTGCACGGTCTTTGGATTGTGGCTCATAAGGTCTTGTGCTGTCAGCTCGAAGAAGTGCTCTTGGTCGCGCTGCATTGCACGACGAATGTCGCCGTCGGTTACAACACCCAAAATCTTGCCCTCTTCAATTACCACTGCAAGCCCCATCTTTGTGCGGCTTATCTGGAACAGTGCATCGCTTATCTTCGAGTCGCGGGTGATGATGGGAAGGTCGGTACTTACCATATAGTCCTTTACGCGCGATAGCAGGCGGCGTCCGAGGGCGCCTCCGGGGTGGAACTGTGCAAAGTCCGATGCTTTGAATTTGCGCACTGTCATAAGAGCACAAGCAATTGCATCGCCCATTGCTAATGTGGCTGTGGTCGATGAGGTGGGGGCGAGGTTCAAGGGGCAGGCCTCGTGCTCGACCGATACGTTAAGGTGGCAGTCGGAGTATTTTGCAAGCAGCGATGCGGGGTTACCCGACATTGATATTATGGGTATCTTACGGTCGGTGAGCAGGGGGATGAAGCGCAGAAGCTCGTCGGTCTGTCCCGAGTTTGATATTGCAAGCACTACGTCGCCCTCGGTGAACATTCCGAGGTCGCCGTGGAAAGCATCGAGGGGGTTGACAAAGAACGAGGGAGTGCCTGTACTTGCAAGCGTCGAGGCTATCTTGGCGCCAATGTGTCCCGATTTTCCTACACCGGTAACGATGAGCTTACCGCTACTGTTTATTATAAGGTCTATTGCCTTTGTAAAATTATCGTCGAGCTTGGGGATGAGGTTGAGGATTGCCTCGGCCTCGTCCTGAAAGCATTTTTTTGCTACGCTGATTACGTTTGCCATATTGTGTTTGTTTACTCTGTTTTTACTGTTCACATTTTTCCAAACTGCTGCAAATATAGTTATTTTGCCGTTAATGTGCAAAAAAAAACTCTTTTATCTGCCTTGCCGCTTTGCCGAGAGTGATTTTATGACATTTTGTCAAATGCTGAAAAAATATAAAATCTAATTTTTGTTTTTTTTGTGCGGGAGCAGCCGTGGAATCTTAGACGCTGTTTAAATTCTATGTTTACATTATGCGTTTATGCTCTTTTGTTTTCTGCTTATCTCTTTTTTGCGGTTATATAGCCCGTTATATGCCCATAAAAATGAAAAAATATATTAAAAAATGAGCCATAAAATTTCAAGGAGAAAAATTTTAATAGCTCCTTATAAAAACTTTTGTACCTTTGCAGCCGATAATTTTCTTGATTCTTAATGCTTTTTACTATGAGAAATAATCGCCCGATTTTAATGTTAGGGATATTTTTTGCTCTTACCGCTCTTTTCTCGTGCCGAGAAGGACGGGGGAGTGATGCCTCGCCGGATTGCACTGCCGATACTATAGCTGTGCGCGAGCCTGTTATAAAATATGGATTGCCCATAGAGGACTACAGTGTGCGATGCGACACGCTGCGTCCGCGTCAGACTTTTGCCGAGCTTCTTATGCAGATGGGTTTTTCGGCTCAGGAGGTTTACCGACTGACGCAGTGCCCCGACAGCGTGTTTAATGTGCGTCGTCTGCGTCCCGGGCAGGTGTGCGCCCTTTTTTGCGACAAGGACTCTGCTGCCTCGCCGCGCTATCTTGTATATGTCGAGAATCCAAAGGATTATGTGATTTTTACGTTGGGCGACAGTTGCCGCGCCACAAGGGCACGCAACGCCTCGCGTTGGTGCGAGAATGAGGTGGCCGGGGTGGTCAATTCGTCGCTGTGGGTGGCTATGCAAGAGAGTGGTACCTCGCCTCTGCTGGCTGTCGAAATGTCGCATATTTTTGGCTGGTCGGTCGATTTTTTCGGTATTCAGCGGGGTGATGAGTTTCGTCTGATTTATGCCCGCGAATTTGTCGATGATACGCCGCTCGAAAATTATCGTATTCTGGCAGCGTCGTTCCGCGCCTCGGATAGCACGGTCTATGCAATCCCTTTTGTTCAGGATGGCGAGGAACTTTTCTATAATGCCGACGGCAACAGCCTCGAAGGTGCTTTTTTGAAGGCTCCGCTCGATTATTACAGAATATCGTCGCGCTTCTCGAACAGTCGTTTCCACCCCGTGCTCAAGCGTTACCGCGCACATCACGGCGTCGATTATGCAGCGCCCGTAGGCACGCCTGTCTATGCAATCGGCAGTGGAAAGGTTATTGCCAAGGCCTATCAGGCCGGAGGCGGCGGAAACTATGTAAAGATTCGCCACAACAGCGTGTATGTTACCACATATATGCACCTGTCGCGCTTTGCAAAGGGACTTAAGGTAGGCGATGCGGTGAAGCAGAAACAGGTGATTGGTTACGTCGGCTCGACGGGAATTTCTACCGGCCCGCACCTCGATTTTCGCGTACACGAGAATGGTAAGCCCATAAATCCCCTGACAATAAAGTCGCAGCCCAAAAAGCCAATCAGCGAGGCTAATAGGGCAGCATTTTCCGTTGTTGCCGACTCGCTGCTGCGTCGCCTCAGAGGGATTCCTCATCACTCGGGCGATACTGTTGCCTGCGACAGTGTGGTGGTTGATACGGTTGATTTTTGAGCCTCGCCGAACCTCTTTTAGCCGAGTAGATAGTTGTATTCCGAGGCCTTAAAAATAACTCCCCGAGCAGTTATAAAAACTGTTCGGGGAGTTAATATTATTCTCTTATTTTACTTAACAAAAATCTTTTTGCCGTTCATTATATAAATGCCCTTTGTGGGATTCTCGACACGGCGGCCGCTGAGGTCGTATATTGTGCCCGTGTCGTCGTTACTCTCGGGTGCTGTTATGCACTCGATGCTTGTGCTTGTCGAACGGATGGGGTAGAAGGGATTCTCCTCGGTGAATTTATATTTGCCACCGCTTGCCCAATCGAGCGAGAAGCGTACGAAGCGCATTGTGTAGCCTCCGAACACTCCGTTCTCCTCGTAATATACGCCCAATGTTCCGTCGGGCAGTACAACGGCTGCGCTATAAGCCGAGCCGCGGGGACAGATGGTCTTTGGAGTGCCGAATGTGGCTCCCTCGTCGGTCGATAGGGCGATGCTTACATTCTGACGGCTGCTGCTGTTGGGCAGTGTCTGAAGGGCGATGTCCCATTTGTTGCCTTCGAGGGTCGAGCACCACACCATATATTCGCCGTCGCAGGCGTTGCCCGAGATTCCTGTGGTGAAGCGTGTCTGCGAGGGCTTGTGCCACGTCTCGCCGTCGTCTGATGTATAGTTGTAGTAGTTGTAACCGCTTGCACGGACGCTGATGGCAAGGTCGCCGTTGTTGCGTTCCAATGTTTTTGGCTCATCGGCCGAACTTGTACCGCTGTTACCGCTCACGTACCAGCTCTTTCCGCCGTCCTTACTCATAAAGAAATAGAAGTGCTGGCTGTCGTCGGCTTGACGGTTTACGAAACTTGATACAAGGGTGCCGTCGCGCTTTTGCAGTGCTGCTCCCGAGCCCGAGAAGCCGCTCTTCCACGTTTTTGTCTTGGGATTCGAGCAGTTGGCGCCGAAGAGGTCGTCGGTGTGGTCGATGGGGGCTTCCCACGTCAGTCCGCCGTCGCGGCTGGTGATTGTCTTCCAGCGGGGAGGCTCGGCTGCCGTGCCTGCAAAGAATCCGTGACCATATTGGCCGGCGCTTGTCATAATGCCGACAATCTCGCCGTTGTCGCGGTTGGTTACTATCGAGGCGTCGCCGTGGCCGTAGTAACCGCCTGTGGTGGTTGTTCCGGCCACTGTTTGGGGGTCGCTCCACGTGCGGCCGTTATCCTCGGAGTATTGTGCTACAAGGTAGCAGTGCGAGGGTAGGTCGCTGTTGTGGCTCTTGCGGTCGTCGGTGAGGGTTACGAGGCGTTTGCCGTCGCGTGTTACGGTGATTGCGGGGATGCGATAGTAGAGCGAGCCTTTGTCCATTGGCATAAGCACGGCACCCTCGGAGAGGAAGATGGTTACGCTGTGCTCGGGATTACCGTTGTTCTCGGTAATCTCATTGCCATTGACCGTGTAGCTCTCTATGACTGCATCGACGGTGTTACCCTCGATGGCATCCTCGGCAATGTCGTAGACTATCCACAGATAGTGGTCGCCGGGTGCAAGCAAGCGGCTGCCGCTTATTGTGAATGTGCCGTCGGCTGCAAGCTCGACGCTCTCGCCGAAGAGCTCGCCATTCTGCTCGCGCCACTCCATTTTGCCATCTTCGTCGATGAAAAGCTCACGCTCGTTTGTGGCAAAATAGGCTTTTACGCCTGCAATATCCTCTTGGCGTGTGCCGTTGAAGCGGCCTTTTACCGTGGTTAGATTACATTCGCCTGTGAGGCCGCTGACGCGTATGGTCGAGCGTATGATGGGCTGATTCTTGTTGCCGATTCCTGTCGATACTTTTCCTTGTACCACTCTTGTGGATGTTACCACGGCCTCGGCGTTGCTTGTGTCAACCTCATCGAAGCGCCACAGCGATGCTCCGTCCTCCGATGCTTCCCAGCGTACAATTACTGAGCCGCTCTGTTGCGCGTGAAGCTCGACGGCGTCGTCTTTAATAATAAAGAATCCATAGGCCTCGCTTATTGTATATATGTAGTTGGGGGTATCTACCGCACCGAATCGTGTCGGGCCGCCTGTGCCGCTACCCGCTGTTCCGAAATATTTGCCGTTATAATTCTTGATGGCAATTTTCCCGTCTTTTTGCCAGAAACTCCATATGTGATTGGCGCTGAATGACTTGTCGCCGAAGCGCAGGAGGTTCTCCTCGGTGTCGAGGTAGATGGCTTTTCCGGCGCAGTAGCTCTTTGTCGATGCGTTGGTGATGTAGTACCAATGCTCGTCGCCCTCGGTGCTGATTATGGGGCCTTCTATCTTATCCTCTTTTACCGTTACTGTGAAATTGGTGAGTATAACGCCTTTGCCGTTGCTGCCTGCAAGGGTGAATGCAACTGACGATAGTTTCTGATTGTTGGCGCTAATGGTCTGCGAGGTGCTTTTTGTGATATACTCTCTTCCGTCGTCCATACTGAGCGACAGCCCTACGTCGTGTCCATTATTGGTGAATGTGAAGCTGTACTCTTGAATAACGTAGCCTGCGGGAGGGGTTATTGTGTATGTTGCGCTGCCGGCTGTTCCTGTCATCATTTGTACATTGTTGCCGTCCCAATTCATATTGTTGATTGTGCCGCAACCGAATTGCAATTGCGGGGTGGCTGTGCTCTTCCACGTGCTGTTCCACGCGCTGTTTTTCGAGGTGCCGCGCCACAGGTCGCCGTTGCTCTTGTCGATGGTGTATGTGATGGTCGATTGTGCCTCGGGCTTTGCTTCGGGCTCGGGGGCGTCAGTTATTTTCAGCTGACAGCCGGTGTCGGTGCGGTCGTTGCCTTTGTTGCTCGGATTACTCCAATTGTATATGGCGTAGCTCTGTGCCGAGCCTGTCTGATTGAGCTGTACATCGCCCGAGGAGATTATAAAGTATCCGGGTGTGTTGGAGTAGGCTATTGTCCAGCCTTTCGAGGGCTTTGTGGTTGTTGTCTGCACTTGTGCATTGTAGGCTGCTTCGGGGTTCAGATAGCAGTTGTGCTCGCGGTTGATAATGTCGTATGTGTTGTTGCCGCGGCTTACGAATTTCCACATCGACTCGGCATACTTTGTGTAATCCTCGCTACCTGTTACGCCTGCCGATGCTCCCTCGGCCGAGATGTAAAGGTTGTCCGAGCGGAGCGATGAAATTTGGTACCAATGCTCGTCGCCCTCGGTGCTTGCCGTGGGCATTATGGCTTCGGCCGCTGCAATGACTGCGTTAAGGCTTTCTACCATCTTTTCGGCCTCGGCCGAGGAGATTCCTGTCGAAGCGAGCATTGCGTAGGCTTTCTGTGCCTCGGCATTGAAGGCTTCGAGGGCCTCGGCCGAGTATTCGCCTACTTTTGTTCCTACCTTAAGGCTTATTCCACGGGCTATTGCTTTTGAAATATTGTTGCGAAGGCCCACTTGCTCGTAGCGTCTTTTTGCTATTACGTCGTCGATGACCTCTGTTGCAATCTCGGGATGGTCGGCTGCGAGGGCTGTCTGCATCAATTGTGCTATTTTAACGTATCCAAAGGCTCCAAGATAATTATTGGGATAGAAATACTCGTTGTTGGCAATGCTGCCGCTGAGCAGGGGAGTGTATGTATCGACATATTTTATTTTGTCGCTCACAAGACTCTTCATATAGTCGTTGAGCACTGCTATGCGACTGCTGTTGGTGCCTGCAACGTGTATGGGGCAAAGTCCCATCAGGTAAATTGTCGATGATGGCGATTTTTGTGCAATCTTGTTTACTAAATTCTTGTACGAGGTTTTTACGGTTGCAATGTTTGTTGTGCCATGTGCGTCGGATGTTCCTGTGTATAGGAAGATTGCCTTCGGAGCCTCTTTCTTTACTCCCGAGACGTTTGCGAATGTGGCATCTACTATTTTGCTTGTTGTTGCAATGTCGCCGCCGTTGCCCCAGCCTGTTCCGCGGTTCTTTACGTTGGGATTGCCGAGGAGCTCTTGCCACTCGCCGTTCTTTACAAGCTCGTCGCCGAAGATTAGAATGTCGTCGGTGCCGATGGGCAGTGCGCTGAAATATGTTGCGCGCATTCCGTGAACGCCGCTAAGGCCTCCGTTATTCTGTACCGACAGTGTGTTCGAGGGGTAGAGGCTTTTGACGGTGTACTCCTCGCCCTCTTGCAGATATTTACATATTGCATCGCACCATACGCTGTAGGCTCCGGCTGTCAGATGCAGCTTGTCGTAGCTCCAAGCGCCGCCGGTGGCTACGTTAGTGAGTTTGTCGTATAGGTCGATGTAGGTGAGCCACTCGGCATTTGTCTCTTGCACGTAGGCTTTTACAAGCTCGTTGGTGTGCAGCCAACGCTCGGGGGTGCGGTTCGAGGTGTTGTTGTTGAGGATGCTGTAAAGGTAGATTTTTGTGTCGGGGTAGCGTGTGTGTATGCGCTTAACCATACTGCTGATGTTGCTCAGAATCTGCTCGCCCGTCAGGTCGAGGCCGCCACTCGACGCAAGGTCGTTGGTACCTATCATCATAAATACTTTTTTGGTTTTTTTACCAAGATAGCTCTCGATATTGTCGCTCTGTTCGGTAGAGTAGGTGCCCGAGTTGCCACGATTGACAATGGGCAGATAATTGCCCTCGGAGGTTACAAAAACTTCGGGCCAGCAGTGCATATCTGTGATGCTGTTACCGATGAATACAATGCTGCCTTCGGCCGGTTCGAGAATTTTGAACGAGTCGAACCTGTGATTACGGAAAGGCTCGTCGGCCTGTGCTCCCAGCACAAAAAGAGTTGCCAAGAGTGATAATAGAATTTTCTTCATTGTGTTAATAATTTGATTATTAGAGTTTTTAAATAATATGTGCATATTACACAGTGTAAATATAAAAAGTTTTAATTTAATATGAAAAATTTACTTAATTGTTTAACATTTTTAAAGAAAGTGTCTCGGAGGTATAATTTAAAAAAAATGTGTAAAATTGTGTGATAATCGCTTCCTTGTAGTATATTTGAGCTAAAGCTCGAATATATCTTGCACTCGCTTTGTAAAATATCGAAGTAAACTTCATATTTTCCGCTCGCTTGTAGTATATTTGTCATAAATGACGAATATTATTCACTCGCTTGCTGCGAAATGTTAAATTGTTACTTTATATTATTCACTCGCTTGCCGAGAAAAAAACTAATATTCGAGGCCGAGACTTTTTATAAAATTTGCCGATAATTTAAAAAAACATTTATATGAAAAAACTCTTAA
Source organism: Bacteroidaceae bacterium (assembly GCA_017407905.1). Taxonomy (GTDB): domain Bacteria; phylum Bacteroidota; class Bacteroidia; order Bacteroidales; family Bacteroidaceae; genus HGM04593. The sequence continues at coordinate 9,852 of JAFQVS010000024.1, forward strand.
TTTGTTTGACATTATTGCTGCCTCAATGCTTGCAGCAGATTGTGGCGCAGGAGTATATCTCGTGCCGTCCACCGATGAGTGAAAGACATTTTGTGTCGCAAACCGTCGAGAAGAAAATTGCCGAAACAACGGCGCAGTTGACAAATAAAAAACTCGCTTGGATGTTCGCCAACTGTTTCCCCAACACCCTCGACACAACGGTCTATCCCAACGGCGAGGGCGATACATTCGTCTATACGGGCGATATTGCCGCAATGTGGCTACGCGACTCGGGTGCACAAGTGTGGACATATATGCGCTTTATTGCCGAGGACAAAGAGCTCAGAAAAATGATTGCGGGAGTTATTTTGCGACAATTCCGTTGCATACAGATTGACCCCTACGCAAACGCCTTCTACAAAGAGGCCGACAAGGTGGGCGAGTGGGCAAGCGACCACACTGATATGCACCCCGGAGTGCACGAGAGAAAATGGGAGATTGACTCGCACTGTTACCCCATACGTCTGGCCTACGAGTATTGGAAGCGCTCGGGCGATACATCTGTTTTTGGCGAAGATTGGCTCGGTAGCATTCAGCTGACACTAAAAACCTTCCGCGAGCAGCAACGCAAGAATGGAGTGGGGCCTTACACCTTTCTGCGCACCACGGCACGCGCCTTCGACACGCTGAACAATGGCGGAAAGGGCGCCCCCGTAAAGCCCGTCGGGCTGATTGTGTCGTCGTTCCGTCCCTCGGACGATGCCACGACGCTACAATTCCTCGTTCCCTCGAATTTCTTTGCAGTAACGTCGCTGCGTAAGGCGGCCGAGATTCTTGCCACGGTAAACAATCGCCTCGACCTTGCAGGCGAGTGCACCGCTCTTGCCACAGAGGTCGAGAATGCACTGAAAGAGTATGCCACATACAACCATCCGCTCTATGGCAAAATTTATGCCTTCGAGGTTGACGGATTCGGCAATCATCTGCTTATGGACGACGCCAACGTACCCAGCCTTCTTGCAATGCCCTATCTGGGCGACGTTGCATTAGACGACCCCATCTACCAAAATACACGCAAATTCGTGTGGAGCGACAGTAACCCCTATTTCTTCAAAGGAAAAGCAGCCGAGGGCATTGGCGGCCCGCACGTCGGATATTCTATGGCGTGGCCTATGAGTATAATAATGAAAGGCCTTACCTCGACCGACGACGCCGAGATAAAAAAATGCGTCGAAATGCTCATAAGCACCGATGCGGGCACGGGATTTATGCACGAGTCGTTCAACGTCGATAACCCACAGAAGTTTACCCGCTCGTGGTTCGCTTGGGTGAACGGCCTCTTCGGCGAGCTTATACTAAAAATAATAGACGACGGAAAATTGGAAATTCTTAACAGCATAAATATTCAATAACAATGAAACGCACGACGATATTTGTTCTTATGCTTGCGCTTGCGACCACTCTGTCGGCACAGGCGCTGTTGGTGGGACAATATAATATAAGGTTCGACAAGCCGTTAGACCGCGAGCAGGGCAATGGCTGGGATGTTCGCGCCCCCGGAATCTACGCATTTATTAACTACGAGGGGTGGGATATTTTCGGAGCGCAGGAGGTGCTGTATAATCAGTTGAAAGACCTTTGTGCCAACCTCGACGGATACGATTATATTGGCGTTGGCCGCGACGATGGCGCACAGAAAGGCGAGTTTGCACCAATCTTTTACAAAAAGAGCCGACTGCGCTGCATCGACAAAGGACACTTTTGGCTCTCGGAGACGCCCGACAGCGTAGGCTCGAAAGGGTGGGACGCTGCTCTGTGCCGAATATGCACGTGGGGACAATTCGAGGACAAGAGTACAAAATGGCGCTTCTGGGCTTTCAATCTGCATCAAGACCACGTGGGAAAAGTGGCAAGGCGCGAGAGTGCCAAGCTCGTGCTGCGCAAAATAAAGGAGATGTGCGGCGAGGCACCCTATATACTGACAGGCGATTTTAACGTCGACCAGAATGATAGTGTATATACTATCCTCACAGGCTCGAAAATGCTGGTTGACGCCTACACCGCCGCCCGACACAAAATGTGCGAAACAGGCTCGATGAACTATTTTAACCCCGAATATAAGACCGAAAGCAGAATAGACCACATATTCCTCTCGCCGCATTTTAAAGTACAAAAATACGGCCTGCACTCTTACAACTATTGGCAGCCCATCGAGCCCACCCCCGAGAAACTCGACGCAATAGCGCAGGGAGCCGAGGGGGTTGCGCTGCACCGACAGCGTATGCTCTCGGACCACTATCCCATCGACGCATTAGTGGAACTTCCGCGTCTGCGCTCGCCACAAGATTGGGCGCAATATGGCCGCTACGAGGCTGCCAACGAAAAAACAGAAAAGGCAAAAGTGGTGTTTATGGGCAACTCAATCACCCAAAATTGGTACCGCTACCGCCCCGAATTTTTCGACGATAATGAGGGGTATCTGTGTCGCGGCATAAGCGGACAGGTAACGGCTCAGATGCTGGCCCGCTTCCGCTCGGACGTAATAAATCTGCACCCCAAAAAGGTGGTTATTCTTGCCGGAACAAACGATATTGCAATGAATCAGGGCTACGTCAGCATCGAACATATTTACGAAAATATAATCTCGATGGCCGAGCTTGCGCGTTACAACGGAATAAAAGTGGTGCTGTGCTCGGTGCTTCCGGCCGACCGCTACGGCTGGTCGTGGGAGATTGACCGCGAGCGTGCAATAAACTCCATCGACACCCTTAACGAGAAACTGCGCGCCTATGCCAAGAAAAACAAAATTCCATACGCCGATTTTTACTCGGCAATGGTCGATGAGAACAAGGCCCTCAAGAAAGAGTATCAAGAGGACGCCGTTCATCCCAACCGCGAGGGCTATCTGCTGATGGAAGAGATTATACAGAGAATACTAAAATAAAAGAGACAAAAATATGAAAAAACTACTCTTGGCCCTTTTGCTCGTGGCGATATTCGCGGGAGCATCGGCACAAACAGAGCGCACGCTCTCCTCGCCCGACGGCAACATAAAAGTAACCGTCAGCCTTGCCGACGGCATCACGTACGACGTATATTGCGGCAACGAACTTATTCTTGACGATTGTCGTCTCTCGCTCAATGTAGGCGGAAGAGTATTGGGCTCGGCACCGCAGCTCAAAAGCACACAACAAGCAGCAATAAACGAGATTAAAGAGCCTTTCCTGCATCTGAAATATGCAAAAGTGCCCAATATCTGCAACCAAATGACGCTGAAAATGAAGGGCGGTTATTCGGTTGTGTTCCGCGCCTACGACGATGGCATCGCCTATCGCTTCGTAACCGAGCTTGGAGGCACGGTGTGCGTGAACGACGAGGATATTACGCTCTTCTTCCCCGAGGAGGCCCAATTGGTGCTTCAGCAGAGCGACCGCTACCGAACATCCTACGAGGAGCGTTACTCGTTCGTAAAATCGAGCGAGTGGCTCAGCTACAATAAAATGGCCCATTATCCCATCCTCGCAACCACCGCACAAGGTACAAAAATACTTATGAGCGAGGCCGACGTAAGAGACTATCCGGCAGCCTTCTTCCGCGGCAACGACGCCAACGGCTTCTCGTCGCTCTTTCCCGCAGTGCCCGCACAAGAAAAACCCCGCAGCGACAAGAGCAACGACATTCTTATGCGCCACAAATATATTGCAAAGACCGATGGAACAAGGGAGTTTCCGTGGCGATATTTTGTGATTGTAAAGGACGAGGCCGCCCTCATCGAGACCACAATGGGCTGTCGCCTCGCCGCCGATTGCCGCTTAGACGACCTCTCGTGGATTGTTCCCGGACAGGCCAGCTGGGAGTGGTGGAACGGCGCCGTCCCCTACGGAACGGATGTAAATTTCAAGGCAGGCCTCAATGTCGAGACCTATAAATACTTTATGGACTTTGCATCTAAATACGGTATAAAATATATTGTGATGGACGAGGGCTGGGCAAAGGACAATATGGACCCCTATACCCCCAATCCCAATTGCGACCTTCACCAGATTATTGCACACGGAAAGAGTGTGGGCGTCGGCGTTATTCTGTGGCTCACGTGGCGATGCGTCGAGGAGAATCCCGGCCTCTTCGAGAAATTTGCCGAGTGGGGCGTCAAGGGTGTTAAAATAGACTTTATGGATCGCAGCGACCAATGGATGGTCAACTTCTATGAGCGCACGGTAAAAGAGGCCGCCCGCCACAAAATCTTCGTAAACTACCACGGAGCCTTCAAGCCCGCGGGCCTCGAATATATGTACCCCAATCTGCTCTCGTACGAGGGCGTTACGGGAATGGAACAGATGGGTAATTGCCGCCCCGAGAACAGTATCTATCTGCCCTTTATTCGCAACGCAGTGGGCCCGATGGAATATACCCCCGGAGCAATGAACAGTATGCAGCCCGACAAATACTCGGCACGCCGTCCCAACTCGGCCAGCATTGGTACGCGCGCCTATCAGATGGCACTTTTTGTGATATTCGAGTCGGGCCTTCAGATGCTCGCCGATAATCCCACATTATATTATAATAACGACGAGTGCACACGCTTCATAGCATCGGTGCCCGTTCTTTGGGACGATACAAAAGCCCTCTCGGCCAAGCTGGGCGAGCATCTTATCGTAGCCAAGCGCAGCGGCGAAAAATGGTTCCTCGGAGGAATGACGGCCGAGCTCAAAGAGCCTCTCGTAAAGGAGATTAAACTCGATTTTCTGCCCGACGGCAAGGAATTTACACTCACAGCCTTCGAGGATGGCCTGAATGCCGACGTTCAGGCAATGCACTATAAAAAGAGCGTGCACAAGGTGCGTAAGGGCGACACGGTGCTTGTGAAAATGGTGCGCAACGGAGGCTACGCGGCCATTATTGAGTAGTATTTTACAGAATAAGAGTGATAAATTCTCTTTTAGAGAAATATTTTAACTATCTTTGCAATTGTGCAAAGATAGTTCGTTATTTCTGAGGGGTGCGCAGCGTCTATTCTATATTCGCTTTTGAGGCTTCTCGGGGGGGGCAAACGATAGGCCGCGGCTGCAATTTACCTCGGCGACGGGCCGCAAAACAAAAAACGACAATTAACTAAAAATAAATACCTATGAGCAGAAAAATTCTTTCCTTAGCAATGTTGCTCTTCGCAGCAACCACAGTTTTTGCCAACGATGGCATCGAGAAGATGTTGAGCGAGATTAAAGCAATCTCGGGATACGAGAAATTAGAAAAAGCCGACACCACACGCAGCTACTACCTGCTGAAATTTACACAGCTCATCGACCCCAACAACGCCGAGGTCGGCACTTTCGAGCAGCGTGTGATGCTGGGACACCGCGGCTTCGACCGCCCCACGGTAATTGTTACCGAAGGCTACGGCGGCGACTATGCTTTTGGCAGCAAGCGTTATATGGAGGAACTTACACACATCCTCGACGCCAATATACTGTTCGTCGAGTATCGTTTCTTCTCGCAATCGAAGCCCGAGGAACTCAATTGGGACTATATGACAATTGCAAACTCAATGCACGATTATCACGCAATTACAACCGCCTTCAAGAAATACTACACAGGAAAATGGGCGTCAACAGGCATTAGCAAGGGTGGTTCGACCACAATCTTCTACCGTGCCTACTATCCCGAGGACGTTGACGTATCGGTTCCTTACGTTGCCCCCCTGAGCCGCTCGCTCGAAGATGGTCGCCACGAGTCGTTCCTTGAGCAGGCATCGACAAAGGCCAACCGCGACGCAGTGCGCAATTTTCAACTCCAACTGCTCGAACGTAAGGCTGCGCTTCTGCCAATGTTCAACCAATATTGCTTGAACAAAGAATATACATTCTATGTGCCCACGGAAACAATCTACGACCTCTGCGTCCTTGAGTATCAATTCTCATTCTGGCAGTGGGGCTCGCCCGCGTCCGAGATTCCCGTGGCAACGGCAAGCGACGAGGAGGTATTCAAATATTTCATCCGTCTGTGCGAGCCCAATTACTTCTCGCGCAAGAACGACCTTGAGTCATTCTCGGTTCAGGCAGTAAAGGATTTTGGATACTACGGCTACAATGTCGATCCCTTCAAAGATTATATCAACGTCGAGGATATTGAGGGCTACTACAAAAAAGTGATGCTCCCCTCGCAGTGGGCCGACACAGTATTTGACGATTATAACTATCGCTTCGTTACCGATTTTCTCACCGAGAACGACCCCAAGATGATATTCATCTACGGCGAGTGGGACCCGTGGACGGCAAGCGGCGTTACTTGGTTGCGCGACCGTAACAAGAAAAATATCCACATTTACATCGAGCCCGACGGCAGCCACAAGGCACGCATCGGCTCAATGCCCGAAAATGTACGCGCCGAAATTCTCGGTAAACTCAACGAGTGGATGCAGTAATTTTAATGGCAGCAATAGTACTTGACAAACTATCAATAGGTTACACCCATAATAGGCAACAGATGCCTATTATGGGTGTAATTGATGCAACCCTTGAGTGTGGAGAATTGGTTGCACTCATAGGCGCCAACGGTGCCGGAAAATCGACGCTTCTGCGCACGCTGTCGGCTTTTCAAAGGCCTCTGAGCGGCAAAATCACCTATCCCGACGGCGATTCTCGAGCGCGCAGCGCCTCGGAACTTGCGACACAATTGGCCGTGGTGCTTACGGGTAACGGCGGGCTGCACAGTTTGACGGTGCGCGAGGTGGTGGCAATGGGGCGCTCGCCCTATACGAACTTTTTGGGGCGCACCCGTGCGCACGACGAGGCGATTATCGAGCGCGCAATGTCGATGGTAGGAATCACCCACCTATCGGGGCGAAGAATAGAGACGCTGAGCGACGGCGAGCGACAAAAAGCTATGATAGCAAAGGCGCTGGCACAAGAGACGCCCGTGATAATGCTCGACGAGCCCACGGCCTTTCTCGATTTTAGCAGCCGCGTGCAACTTTTCCGCCTGCTGCAAAGGCTCTCGCACGAGTCGGCAAAGGCAATCCTTGTATCGACGCACGACCTTGAGCTGGTGCTTCAGCTGGCCGATAAAGTGTGGCTCATACACGACAAAAAAATGCACACGGGTGGGGTAGAAGAGCTTGCCGCAAGCGGCGTGTTAACCGATTTTATCGAAGGCGACGGAATAAAATTCAACCGCGAGAATAATCGTATCGAGGTTAAACAATGAATAAACAAGCAAATAAAATGAAATATAATTTCGACGAGATAATTGAGCGTCGCGGCACAGATTGTGTAAAGTACGATGCGGTAAAAGAGATTTTCGGGTGCGATGATATTCTGCCGCTGTGGGTAGCCGATATGGATTTTCGTGCGCCCGATTGTGTTTATAATGCCCTTGCCCGAAGAGTCGAGCACCCGGTCTATGGTTACACTTTTTTGAGCCCCCGCTGGAAGCCGTCTATAAAAAGATGGCTCGCGCGGCGATATTCGTGGAGCGTAAAGTACGAGGAGATTGGCTTCGTCGGAGGCATTGTGCCCGCTCTTGCCTTTGCCATCGAGTGCTTTACAAAGCCCGGAGATGGAGTGCTCATACAGTCGCCCGTCTATCACCCTTACACACACGTAACAGCCGACCACGGTCGCCGTGTGGTAACCAACAGACTGTTGCTTGTCGATGGGCAGTATAGAATAGATTTTGACGATTTTGAGCGCAAGGCAAAAGAGTGCCGATTGTTCCTCCTGTGCCATCCTCACAACCCCGGCGGACGCGTGTGGAGGCGCGACGAGCTTGGGCGTATGGCCGATATTTGCAAGCGCAACAACGTGCTTGTCGTATCCGACGAGATTCATTGTGATATGATGCTTAGGGGCTATACACACATACCCTTTGCGACAATAAACGACGATGCGGCACAAAATTGTATCACGCTGATGGCCGCCAGCAAGACCTTTAATATTGCAGGCCTTAAAAGCTCGTATCACATTATAAAAAATCCCGAAATTCGCGCCCGATACAGCGAGTATCTGCGCATAAACGAGCTCGATTTTGCCCCTCTTTTCTCGACCGAACCTATTGCGGCGGCATACGACGAGGGCGAGGAGTGGCTCGGGCAGATGTTGCAATATGTCGAGGCTAATATCGACTATGTACAGCAGTTTATCGAGAAGAATTTGCCCCGATTGTCAATGATACGCCCCGAGGCATCGTACCTTATATTTATAGACGCCCGCGGCCTTGAGCTCGGGCACGACAGCCTTGTCCGATTTTTCGTGGAGCAGGCAAAAGTGGGACTAAACGACGGAGCAATGTTCGGCCCCGGAGGCGAGGGCTTTATGCGAATGAACGTCGGATGCCCGCGTGCCACCCTCGAAGAGGCGATGCACAGAATTAAAGAGGCTTACGACAGACTTTAATAAAAAATTATCCGAAGAACGGGGACGTTCTTCGGATAATTTTTATCAGGCATTGGGAATCTCCTCGTTGTCGTACTCGTCGAGATTGTCGTTCCACAGATAGTGGCGCGTCTCCTTGATAAGCATTTTCGAGAGCACGAAAAGCGGAATAATATTCGGAATAATCATAAAGGCTGCTGCCGTGGTTCCGAAATTCCACACAAGCTGCAAAGGCATAATAGAGCCTATGAAAGTGGCAATAACCCACAGAATGCGGAACGTGTGTATCGGTTTACGACTTTTTCCGCCATAGATATATTCAATGGCCTTCTCGCCGCAATATGTCCAGCCGAGTATGGTGCTGAATGCAAAAGTAAAAGTTATAAGCGTCAGCATATGAGCACCCAACGCGGGAATCTGCGAGAAGGCATACTGCATCACCAATCCACCCGTCTCGGGGTTCCAATCGTAGCCGATGGCAAGCATACTGCTCACAGCTACAAGGCCTGTCATTGTACACACAACCACAGTGTCCCAAAAAGTCGAGGATGAGGAGATAAGTGCCAATCGCACGGGGTTACGCGACTTTGCCGCAGCTGCAATTATTGCTGCCGAGCCCATTCCCGATTCGTTGGACAATAGTCCGCGGCTGACACCATATTGCAGAGAAATCATCAATCCCCCAACAGCGCCGCCACCCATTGCAACAGGCTCGAATGCCGACGATACAATAAGCTGCACAGCCTGCCACAGATACTCGAAATTCATAACAAGCAGTGTTATGCAGCCCACCATATAAATAATGGTCATAAAGGGAACGAGGCTCTCGCACACACGCGCAATACCCTTCAGACCAAAAAAGACAACCGAGCAGACGGCTGCCATAAGCACGGTGGCGGTGATATAAACATCCACATTATAGGCCTCTTTCAGCGTCTCAGCAATTGCGTTGCACTGAATAAAATTACCCGCGCTGAATCCCATAATCAGCGTGAAGATACAGAATATTGCAGCAAGCGACCTCAGATTCAGGGCCCGCGAGAGCACATACATCGGGCCGCCTACGATTGTGCCGTCACTGCGACGCACACGATATTTCAGTGCCAGCAACGACTCGGCATATTTTGTCGCAATTCCCAAAATACCCGTCAGCAGACACCACAGCAGTGCGCCCGGACCACCAATGACCAACGCCGAGGCAACACCCACAATGTTACCCGTGCCAATGGTTCCCGCAAGCGTCGTTACAAGCGCAGCGTATGGACTGACGTCGCCCGCCGAGCCACTCTCACTCTTTATCGACAGGCGTATGGCCTTGAACGTATAGCGCTGCGGAAAGCGCAACCTTATTGTCAAATAAAGGTGAGTGCCAATGAGAATAAGCAGCATAGGCCACCCCCATATAATATCGTTTATACTCTGCACCCACTCGTTAAGATTATCAAAAAAAGTTTCGATAAATAATCTAAAATCATTCCAATTCATAAACACTCTTCTTTAATCATCAATTTCCACCGAGCAGCCCGTCGGCTCGCTTGGGGATGCGAAGATAGTACAATTTCTTGAATTATCGTTGCTATTTTGTTGTGCGACACTCTTTTTAACTACCTTTATGTGCAGTAATGCCATATTTTGCCTAATTTTTTGTTAACAGAGCTTTTATTTGAGAAACATAGAACAAAAATGCACACTGCAAAGAAAAGCCGATGCACTGTCGAATTTAAGAATAAAAAACATTGTAAATGTTTTGCATTAGATAAAAATATTTCTAATTTTGCGCATAGGAGAGGATGAAATAGTGGCACTGCCGATAGCGAACCTTAAAAACATACTTTTTATGGTAGCCGATAAATGTGTTATTAGCCGCTTCTTCCATATAATAAAGAATAATAACTAACCCTAAAATATTACTCCAATGGACAATCTTAAACAAATTGTAGCACAGTTTGACATTCAAGGTGTTGTAAGCGAGGTTAAGCCTCTTGGTAACGGACTGATAAACACTACTTATCGCGTAGTAACCGAGGGCGACGCTCCCGATTACGTACTTCAGCACGTTAATAATGCCATCTTCCCCGACGTGGAGATGTTGATGAATAATATCAATGCAGTAACCAACCACATTCGCGGAAAATACGAGGCCGCAGGTGTCGAGGATGTTGAGCGCAAGGTTCTGCGCTTCGTTCCTGCAAAAGATGGTAAATATTTCCATTTTGACGGCGAGAAGTATTGGCGTATAATGGTATTTATCCCCGATACAACCTCGATGAGCGGTGTTACTCCCGAGAGCTCATATATTGTAGGTGAGACATTCGGTAATTTCCAAGCAATGCTGGCCGATATTCCCGCCGAGCTGGGCGAGACAATCAAGGACTTCCACAATATGGAATTCCGTCTGTGGCAGTTGCGCGAGGCAGTGAAAGAGAATAAAGCAGGCCGCCTTGCCGAGGTTCAGTGGTTGGTTGACGAGCTCGAAAAACGCGCCGAGGAGATGTGTAAAGGTGAGCAGCTTCACCGCGAGGGTAAACTCGCCAAGCGCATCTGCCACTGCGACACAAAGGTTGATAACATCCTCTTCGATAAAGATGGCAACGTATTGTGCGTAATTGACCTTGATACCGTGATGCCCAACTTTATATTCTCGGACTTTGGCGATTTTCTGCGTTCGGCTGCAAACACAGGCCGCGAGGACGACAAAGAGCTCGACAATGTAAATTTCAATATGGAGATTTTCAAGGCATTCACAAAGGGCTATCTTAAATCGGCACGTTGCTTCCTGACACCTCTGGAGATTGAGAATCTGCCTTATGCAGCAGCCCTCTTCCCCTATATGCAGACTGTACGCTTCCTTGCCGACTACATCAACGGCGATACATATTACAAAATACAGTATCCCGAGCACAACCTTGTACGCTCTAAGGCACAGTTTAAGCTGTTGCAAAGTGTCGAGGCACACAAAGAGCAGATGCAGGAGTTTATCAAAGAGCAGTTGGCATAATTCTCCCGACTATAAAAAGAATAGAAAGTAAGCAGGCTGATAAAGGCCGATAAAAAAAAGAAAAGAGTGTGTCTCAAAGGTTCGCTTTTAAGACACGCTCTTTTTTATTGCAAAATACTCTTTTGCAGCAATTATAAAGAACAGAGTATCTATGAGAAGAACACTTTTTGCCCTGATACTGATTATAGCCGTCGGCACTCGGGCGCAAGATTATGTGCAATATGTCAACCCCCTAATGGGCACACAATCGAGTTTCGAGCTATCGGCCGGAAACACCTATCCGGCAATAGCAAGGCCGTGGGGAATGAATTTCTGGACGCCGCGCACAAACAAAATGGGCGACGGCTGGCAATACACCTACACGTCGAACAGAATCTATGGATTCGAGCAGACGCACCAGCCCAGCCCGTGGATAAACGACTATGGGCAATTCTCGCTGATGCCCGTAACGGGTCGTCCCATTATGGACGAGGCTAAGCGCGCAAGCTGGTTCTCGCACAAGGCCGAGGCTGCCCGTCCGCACTATTACAGCGTCTATCTTGCCGACTATGACGTGCAGGTAGAACTCACTCCAACCGAGCGTGCGGCAATGTTCCGCTTCACATTCCCCGAGGCGCAGTCGTACGTTGTCGTTGACGCCTACGACAGCGGCTCGCACATCGAGATTATCCCCGAGGAGAATAAAATAGTCGGATACACGACGCGCAACAGCGGAGGCGTGCCCGACAATTTTCGCAACTATTTTGTGATTATCTTCGACAAGCCCTTCGAGTATGTGGCAACCTTTGACGCCAAGCGTAGCGAGGATGGCGAGACGTCGCAGATTACACTGCGCGAGGATAGCTTGTGCCTCACGGCTCACAGGACAGGGGCGGTTGTCGGCTTCTCGACCACAAGGGGCGAGGCTGTACACGCTCGCGTGGCGTCGTCGTTCATAAGCCCCGAGCAGGCGCTGCGCAACCTCTCACCGAGCTGGGCGAGGTCAGTTTCGAGGCGCTTGTCGAGCAGGGTCGCGAGGCTTGGAACGCCGTTCTGGGCAGGGCCGAGGTAGAGGGCGGCACCGTCGAGCAGATGCGCACATTCTACTCGTGCCTTTACCGCTCGCTGCTCTTCCCCCGCAAATTCTACGAGATTAACGCCGAGGGCCTCCCCGTGCATTACAGCCCCTACAATGGTGAGGTGCTCCCCGGATATATGTACACCGATACGGGATTTTGGGACACATTCCGCTCGCTCTTCCCGCTGCTCAATATGCTCTATCCGTCGGTAAACCGCGAGATTCAAGAGGGGCTCGTCAACGCCTATAAAGAGAGCGGATTCTTCCCCGAGTGGGCAAGCCCCGGCCATCGTGGCTGTATGGTTGGAAATAACTCGGCCTCGGTGCTCGCCGATGCTTTTGTAAAAGGAATAAGGGTGCAGGACACCGAAGCGCTATACGAGGGATTACAGGCAGGTACGCGCGCCGTGCACCCGAGTGTCTCGTCAACGGGGCGCTTGGGACACGAGTATTATAACACGTTGGGATACGTTCCGTGCGACGTCGGGATACACGAAAATGCCGCTCGCACGCTCGAATATGCCTACAACGATTGGTGCATATTGCAGGTGGCAAAGGCACTCGGCCGTCCCAAAAAAGAGATACGCGAGCTCGAAAAGCGTTCGCTCAACTACCGCAACCTATATAATGACGCCTATAAACTAATGTGCGGCAAGCGCAAGGATGGCTCGTTCGAGCCCAATTTCTCGCCACTCAAGTGGGGCGGTAATTTCACCGAGGGCAATAGTTGGCACTATACGTGGTCGGTGTTCCACGATGTTCAGGGGCTCATCGGACTTATGGGTGGCAATGAGGCTTTTGTCTCGATGCTCGACTCGGTGTTTGCCGTGCCGCCTCACTACGACGATAGCTACTATGGCTTCCCCATTCACGAGATACGCGAAATGACAGTGATGAATATGGGCAATTATGCTCACGGCAATCAGCCTGCACAGCATATAATATACCTTTATAATTATGCCGCTGCACCGTGGAAGGCACAATATTGGTTGCGTCGGGTGATGGACAGAATGTACAGCCCCACGCCAGACGGCTACTGCGGCGACGAGGATAACGGACAAACCTCGGCGTGGTATGTTTTTTCGGCGTTGGGATTCTATCCCGTCTGTCCGGCAAGCAACGAGTATGTCATTGGTGCGCCGCTCTTTAAGAGAGCCGTTCTTAAACTCGAAAATGGAAACAGCGTTACTATAAATGCTCCCTTAAACAGTAGTGAGAATTTTTATATCGGGGCGATGCGTCTCAATGGCAGGGATTATAGCCATAATTTCTTGCGGCACGACGAGCTTATGAAGGGTGCGACCATTGATTTTCTAATGGACAGCGTGCCAAATAAAAATAGGGGAGTGGAGAGTGTCGATGCGCCTTACTCCTTCTCGCGCGAGTAGCTGTTCCTTTATTTTTTTAGGTAGCGCGGCAAAAAATAGGATGATTTTATTCCTTAAAACAGGGCTCAGTAGAAAAAAGATGTGGTCGGGATAATTCTATTTATCACCCTCTCGGAATATTTCTGCGGGTATTCTCTCTTTCGCGTTATATTTTATAACTTACTTTTTTTGAAAAAAGTAAGCAAAAAACATGCACCTAAAGAAATTGTCGCGAGGCCTCCTTTGCTCGTGAGGCAAGAAAATGCGCTCACTCGGTCGGAGGCTCGCTTGTCATTTCGGTTTACGATTGTTTTAAGGGTGCTGCGGACCGCCCTCACTTAGTCGCTTGTAAACAAGCGTCTAAGTAGCGGTTAAACATACCTCGCACTTTTTCCTTAAAAC
>JAFQVS010000025.1 GCA_017407905.1 Bacteroidaceae bacterium
CATGTCTTGTTACGATTTACGCTTGTTTTGATTTGCAACACTAAGATAAGTGAAAAATCTGACATGGCAAAATCCTGAGCAACTTTTTGTTGCTCAGGAACTTATAAATAAAGTTAAATCAAAGTGTTGCGGAATTAAGGTATAATAGAATTTGAGAAAGGAATAACCAAAGGAAATTCTATTGATGCAATCAGATTAAATGGTTATAAAAAAGAGACAACATTTAATCAGAATATTCGCAAGGACATTAAAGACTACTATAAAACACAGCGATGTGTTATGCTTGGTATCTGTGGTTTTTCCGAGAATACAAAAATTGAGATTGACCATAAAGATGGCCGAAAAGAAGATTGGAGAGTATCGAACCCTGCTACACAACAGATAACAGATTTTCAACCGCTCTGCAAGGCCGCCAACGACGCCAAGAGACAAATATGTAAGGAGTGCAAACAGACTGGATTAAGATGGAATGCACAAAATATAAAAGGCAATCCATATCCTTTCTACGAAGGAAATGAAAATTACACAGATGAGTTGGGATGCAAAGGCTGCTACCAATACGACCCTGTTGAATACAGAAAAAAATGTGTGATAAGAATCTCAAAAGAGGCCTCGGAGCATACTACCGATTTTATTATGAGAAAGTTATATCCCGAAGAAAACATCTGACAATGTTATGAATTATATAGGGTCGAAATATTCACTACTCGATTTTATAGATGGTACAATAAATGAGATTATTGGCAATAATCTCACAGACCTTGTTTTTTGTGATATATTTGCAGGCACAGGTATTGTCGGAAGACATTTTAAAACAAAGGTTCGTAAAATAATATCTAACGACATTGAATTTTACAGTTATACATTAAATAGGAACTATATAGGCAATCATAAAGAACTAACAGATAAAGAAGAATATATCAATAAACTTAATAGTTTAAGCGGTATTGACAATGGTTTTATATACAATCAATATTGCTTAGGCGGTGGAAATAACCGTCAATATTTTTCAGATGAGAATGGAAAAAAAATAGATGCCATTAGAACAAAAATAGAAGATTGGAAAGATAACAATAAAATATCGGAGGATTTATACTATTTCCTTCTATGCAGTTTAATAGAGAGTGCTGATAAGTGTGCAAACACTGCATCGGTATATGGCGCATTTCTCAAGCACCTGAAGAAATCGGCGCAAAAGCCACTTTTAATTACCCCGGCAGATTATCAATTGAATTGTAATAATCACGAGGTTTACAATGAAGATGCCAACAAGTTAATAAAAAGAATTGAAGGAGATATTCTATATCTTGACCCACCCTATAATTCTCGTCAATATGGCGCGAATTATCATTTATTAAACACAATAGCCGAGTATAAGCCATTTACCCCTAAAGGAATAACCGGATTAAGAGCATATAACAAATCGAAATATTGCAGTAAAGCACAAGTGCTTAACACGTTTGAGAGTTTGATTCGTGATGCAAAATTCCAATACATTATACTATCTTATAACAATGAAGGACTAATGTCAATAGAGACTATTAAGCAAATTATGAAAAAATATGGTCATTATCAAGTCTTCAGCAAGGAGTATCAAAGATTCCAAGCCGACAGATTAGAAAACAGAAATTATTTGACAAACAAAACAACCGAATATCTTCACGTATTAAGAAAATAAAAAGAATAACAAACAAAAAACAGCATAAAGACAATGAAAACAAATGTAGGCGTAGTTTTTGGCGGCCGCTCCGTCGAAAATGAAATTTCGGTAATCACAGCCAATCAAGCCATACAGGCGATGGATAAGGAGAAGTACAATATCATCCCCATCTACATAACAAAAGAGGGAAAATGGTACAGCGGCGACGCACTCTTCGACGTATCGAACTACCGCGACACAAAGAGACTGCTTGCAATGTGCGAGGAGGTATATATGAAGCCCCTCTATGGCGACACCAACCTTTACCGCACAAAAAAGAGCCTCTTCGGCAAAGAGGTGGTGGCAAAGCTCGACGTTATTCTGCCTGCGCTGCACGGCACCAACTGCGAGGATGGCACATTCCAAGGAGTAATGGAATTTTCGGGCATTCCCTACACGGGCTGCAACACACTTGCATCGGCCAATGGAATGGACAAGATAACAATGAAAATGATTCTAAAAGAGTGCGGAATACCTGTAATCGACTACTGCTGGTTCAGCGACAAGGAGTGGGACGACAAAAAGGACGACACAGTGGCACGCATCGAGAACAAGCTTGGCTACCCCGTCATTGTAAAGCCCGCCAACAGCGGTTCGAGCGTGGGCATACGCGCGGCACACAACCGCGAGGAGCTTATCGACGCCATCGACTATGCTATCTCATTCACCAGCCGAGTGATAATAGAGAAATATGTACAGAAACTCAAAGAGGTCAACTGCGCGGTATTAGGCAACTACTACGAGTGTCAGCCGTCGGTGTGCGAGGTTCCCGTGCGCAGCGGCGAGATTCTCTCGTATCAGGATAAATATATGAACGGTGGCGGCAAACAGTCCGAGGGAATGCGCTCGACCGTGCGCGAGATTCCCGCCAACCTCCCCGAGGAAAGCACAAAATTCATCCAAAAGGCGGCCTGCGACACGTTCCGTGCCCTCTCGTGCGACGGCGTTGCCCGCATCGACTTTATCATCGACGAGGCCACGGGCGACATTTTCGTCAACGAGATTAACACAATCCCCGGCTCGCTCTCGTTCTATCTGTGGGAGTACAGCGGAATAAATTTCGGCACGCTCATCGACAAGCTCATCTACATCGCCATGCGACGTAAGCAGGATGCGGGCTTCAAGGCTGTCAACTATGGCGAGAATATCTTTGCGGCAGGAGGCAGCGGCGGCGCCAAGATGGGTGGAAAAATGGGAGGAAAATTCGGAAAATAAAACAAAAATCCATAAACCACACAGACGGTGCGCCCATCATAGAGAGAGAAAATGATTGGTGCACCGTTTATATTATCAAATAAGAACAATTATGAGAATAACAGCCACGATATTATTGCTTCTATCGGCAATATTCAACGCAGCGGCCGAGGAGTATATCCTATCGACACCAACGGGCAAGATACACGGCCGCCTGCTTATGCCCGAGGGTAACACCCCCTGCCCTGTCGTGCTTATCGTAGCCGGCAGCGGCCCCACAAATATGGACGGCAACACCCTCGGCACCGACCACAAGAACAACTCCCTGCTCCATCTTGCCGAGGAGCTTGCCAAAGAGGGCATTGCCACGCTTAGATACGACAAGCGAGGCATCGGCAAGAGCGCCGAGGCTCAAGCAGACGAAGAGAGCCTGCGCTTCGAGCATTACATCGACGATGCGGCAGCGTGGGCCGACACACTCGCCCGCGACGCGCGCTTCACAAAGGTTGCAATTGCCGGACACAGCGAGGGCTCGCTCATAGGAATGTTGGCAAGCGCCAAAAGCCCCGCGGTAAAAGCCTTTATCTCGATAGCAGGCTGCGGCAGCCCCGCGCACACAATCTTAGAGGAGCAGATGAGCCAACAACCCGAGCAGGTGCGCGACGAGGTTGCAAAAATCAACAAAGAGCTGTGCGCGGGCCGCACGGTCGATAATGTCCCCGCCTATCTTGCATCGCTCTACCGCAAGAGCGTGCAACCCTATCTAATATCGTGGTTCCGCTACAATCCCGCGCAGGAGATTGCAAAATTAAAAACACCCGTGCTCATCCTACAAGGCGACAAGGACATACAGGTAGGCGTAAAAGAGGCTCAGAAGTTGTTTATGGCCCGTCCCTTCTCGTCGTTCTACATTATTGAGAATATGAACCACGTGCTTAAGCATTGCGACAGCGAGAATGTCATAATACAGCTTGAGACATACAAAAATCCCGAGCTTCCGATAAAAAAAGAGCTCGTCGAACATATTGTCCGTTTCATAAAACAATGAGTGAGAATATAAGCATATACACCCCCGACAGCAACGACTGCACCGAGCTTCCCCTCGCCGACGAGCGTGTGGCGGCAGGCTTCCCCTCGCCCGCCGAGGACTACGCCTCGCAGAGCCTCGACCTTAACCGCGAGCTCATAAAAAATCCCGCGTCAACCTTTTACGCCCGTGTGAGCGGCCTCTCTATGGTAGATGAGGGGATAAACGACGGCGACCTTCTGGTTATTGACAAAAGCATAGAGCCGCAGGACGGCGCGCTTGCCGTCTGTTACGTCGATGGCGAATTTACCCTCAAGCGGTTCCACCGACACGCCGACTACGGGCTGCTAATGCCCGCCAACAAAGAGTTTCGTCCCATAAAAGTTACGGCCGAGAATGATTTTATCATCTGGGGTATAGTAACTTATGTCATAAAAAAAGTATAAATGCTGGGCCTTTGCGATTGCAACAACTTTTTTGTATCGTGCGAGCGGGTGTTTAACCCCTCGCTCGAGGGGCGTCCCGTGGTTGTACTGAGCAACAACGACGGATGCGTCGTCTCGCGCAGCAACGAGGCAAAGGCCATAGGCATAAAAATGGGGCAACCGCTCTATCAGATACGCGACCTTGTAAAAAGGGAGAATGTATCGGTGCACTCGGCCAACTATCATCTGTACGGGGATATGTCGCACAGAGTAATGTCAATCCTCAAAAGCAGTGTCGGGCAGATTGAAATTTACTCCATCGACGAGGCCTTTTTGCGGCTCGACGGGCTTGCCACAGAGGGGCTCAAGGAGTGGGGAGAGCGGCTCGCACGCACCGTACACAAGGGCACGGGAATCCCCGTGAGCATTGGAATTTCATCGACAAAGACCCTTGCCAAAATAGCCGGCAAGCTGTGCAAGAAATACCCCAAGCTCAACGGCGCCTGCCTTATGCACCGCCCCGAGGACATTGCAAAAGTACTATCAACCTACCCGATAGGCGACGTATGGGGCATCGGACGCCGACACACAAAAATGCTCGAAGAGTGTTACATACGCACGGCGGCACAATTCGTCGCACTGAGCAAGGAGTGGGTGCAGAACAGAATGAGCATCACGGGGGTGCGCACGTGGCGCGAGCTGCACGGAACACCCTGCATCGAGTTTAACAATCAGATAGCCGACAAGCAGAGTATCACCGTGTCGCGCTCATTCGCGAGCGAAATTTACTCGTTCGACGAGCTCTCAGAGACTGTCTCGACCTTTGCCGCCATTGCCGCCGCGAAGCTCCGCGACCAAAATTCGGTGGCGCGCCTGCTGCAAGTGTTCATATTCACCAACCGCCACCGCGACGACCAGCCCCAGCACCGCGAGGGCAGCGCAATACATTTTGCCGTGCCCACCGACAGCACCCTCGAAATTGTAAAAGCCGCCACCACCCTGCTGAAGAGAATCTACCGCCGAGGCTACGGCTACAAGAAAAGCGGAGTGTCGATAGGCGAAATATCCTCGGCCTCCTGCATTCAGGGCGAGCTTTTCGACACCATCGACCGTCCCAAGCACAAGAAGCTGATGCAGGCTATCGACAAAATAAACGCCACACAGGGGCCGCAGGCGGTGAAATTAGTATCGCAGGGAGCAATCACCGACCACACCAACCGACAGTATCTATCGCCGCAATATACCACAAAATGGGAAGATATTCCCATAATAAAAGTGTAAACAAGGAGCGCTGCTCTACCAGCCGATGCTCCTCTTTCTGCATTACCCGCCAAGAGAAGAAGAGCGTAAATAAGAATCATCGGCAAAATAATATTTTGTCATTTAACACCCCTTTCCCCTTTCTTTTCATTTTTTTTTATTATTTTCGCAAAATTAGAAGCATCCGCTCCACTTTACCGACAAAAACTATTAACCAAAAAATAAAAAAATATGTCAAACAACCGCTTAAAACAGGGTCTGACGCTTGCTATTATGGCACTCTTTGTAGCCATAAGCGGCTTTGCGCAGACAACCTTTGTAAAGGGTAAACTCTACCACATTTTTGCATCGGGCGACAAAGGAAACGTCGTAACCGAGAAGAAAGACAATGCAGTGAGCCTCATCGACCTTGAGGATAAAAACTCTGCACAATATTGGACAATCACCGACCTTTCGGGCAGCTGGCGCATCATCAACCCCGTAACCAACCACGCACTGCGCGTCAACGGTAACCGCGTCGAGGTGGGCGAGAATAACGGCTCGGACGAGGCGCAACTATGGAAATACGAGGATGGTCTCCTTATCCCCACCAACAGCCCCAATGTGGCTGTGGCAAAATCGAAGGGCGCTCTTGTGCTCATCAGCAAGGAGAAGGCAGCCACACATAAAGCGGCACAATTCCGCATCGAGGAGTCGAAATACGCAGGCTTCGACAACGACCTTACCTACCTTATCCGCTCGGCCGTCAACCCCGGCACAGTCATCGGCAACAACGACTCGGGCGAGAATAACGCACGCATCGTGGGCGAGGAATTTAATGCCGACAACCGCGGACAATATTGGAACGTAAAGACCATCGACCTTTACACATTTGCAGTCGAGAATGCCTTCTACGGACAGAATTTCGACGACGGCGGCGACAATGCGAGCATCGACTATCTGCTCCAATGGCCCGCAAAGACAGGCGTGTGGAACAATGCTAAATTCCGCTTCGAGCCCGTCGAGGGACAGAAGGGCAGCTACCTTATCGTATCGGCCGGAAAAGAGGGCACAATGTACACCCTTAAAGAGGGTCGTATGATGCGAGTTGAGAAGAATCCCGCCGACAGCTGCGCTTGGTTCACATTCGAGGTTGTCGAGAAGCCCAAGATTGCATCGCCCAAATGGGAGGACGAGACAGTCTTTGCCGAGAACAAAGAGCGTGGCGTTGCAACATATATGCCCTACAACAACGAGGCCGAAATGCTTGCCGACGCAAAATACTACGCCACACCGTGGACAAAGCCCGTCAACAGCCGTTATATGACACTGAACGGCACGTGGAAATTCAATCTTGTGAGCGAGCCCTCGCAGCGCCCCCTGACATTCTTCGAGGAGGGATTCGACGTTAGTGCGTGGGACAATATCCCCGTACCCTCGAATTGGGAGATGCTGGGTTACGACAAGCCCATCTACAACAACGTAGAGTATCCCCACTCTAACACTC
This sequence comes from Bacteroidaceae bacterium, assembly GCA_017407905.1. Taxonomy (GTDB): domain Bacteria; phylum Bacteroidota; class Bacteroidia; order Bacteroidales; family Bacteroidaceae; genus HGM04593. The sequence goes on from JAFQVS010000025.1 coordinate 7,092, forward strand.
CTCCCTTTATCAACGCCCGCCCCGGATACAACGACGGCGGTAAGAATTACGGCATTAACCCCGTTGGCTCATACGTGCGCACATTCGAGATTCCCGAGGATTGGGACGGCCGCCGCACATTCATTCACTTTGGCGGTATCTACTCGGCAGCCTTCGTATGGCTCAACGGCGAGTATGTGGGCTACTCACAAGGCTCGAACAATGTAGCCGAATTCGACCTCACCAACCTTCTGAAAAAGGGCGAAAATAAGCTGGCCGTACAGGTGTTCCGTTGGTGCGACGGCTCGTACCTCGAGTGTCAGGATATGTTCCGTATGAGTGGTATCTTCCGCGACGTTTATCTGTACAACGTACCTAAAGTATCGGTGCGCGACCACTACATAACAAGCGAGCTGTCTGACGACCTCGGCAGCGCATCGGTGAACGTAAATTTCGAGCTCGACAACCGCGATTATATCCCCGGCAAAAAGACCGTTAAGGCCGCCATCTACGACACCGAGGGACAATTGGTTGCAAGCGACTCGGTTACCCTAAACACCGCAGCCCGCATCGCAGCCCTGAGCGGCGACATTAAACTCAGCGTCGAGAACATCAAACTGTGGAGCGCCGAAAAGCCCAACCTCTACACCGTACGCATCACACAGCTCGACGAGAATGGCAACCAAGAGATGGCCTTCTCGACAAAGCACGGATTCCGCAAGATTGAGATTAAAAACTCACTCGTATATATCAACGGCGAGCGCGTATTCTTCAAGGGCGTCAACCGCCACGATACTCACCCCGCGCTGGGACGTGCCGTAACCACACGCTCTATGCTGCGCGACGTCCTGCTGATGAAACAGAATAACATCAACACAATCCGCACCAGCCACTACCCCAACGCAGCCCGTATGTATGCAATGTTCGACTATTTCGGACTATACTGCTGCGACGAGGCCGACCTCGAAGACCACGCCAACCAATCAATCTCGGATAGAGAGTCGTGGATACCCTCATTTGTTGACCGCATCAACCGTATGGTTCTGCGCGACCGTAACCACGCATCGGTGGTAATGTGGTCGCTGGGCAACGAGGCCGGTAACGGTAACAATTTCGGCCCCTGCTACGACGAGGCCAAGCGTCTCGACAGCCGCCCCGTCCACTACGAGGGCACACGTTCGAGAGGCGATTTTGGCGGCGGACGCTTCAGCGACTTCTACTCGAAGATGTACCCCGGTCAGGCGTGGATGGATAAATACACCAACAACCTCGACAAGCCAATGTTCATCTGCGAGTATGCCCACGCAATGGGTAACGCCATTGGCAACCTCAAGGAGTATTGGCAAAAGATAGAGGCATCAAACTCTTGCATCGGCGGATGTATCTGGGATTGGGTTGACCAAGCAATTTTCGACCCCCACAAGATGAAAGAGGGTATCTTCGAGCTTCACACAGGCTACGACTATCCCGGCCCCCATCAGGGTAACTTCTGCTCGAATGGTATTATCTCGCCCACACGTCAAGAGAGCGCCAAGCTGAAAGAGGTTAAGGCGGCCCACCAATTTGCCGAGTTTACAATGGCTGCAATCGACAAAGAGTATGGCATTGTAGCAATAGAGATTAAGAATAAGTATAACTTTACCAACCTCGACGAGTTTGACGTTGCCTACGACGTTGTAAAGAATGGCGAGATTGTATATTCGGGCCTTACAGCAGCCCCCTCGGCCGCAAGTGGCGAGAGCCCCAAAGTATGGCTCACAATAAAGAAGGCCAACATCGAGAAGGCTCAGAAGAATGGCGACGAGCTGCTTCTGACCGTTCGTCTGCTACGCCGCGACGCTCAGCTGCACGCAAAGGCCGGCCACGAGGAGGCGTTTGAGCAATTCACCCTCGCCGAGCGTGCACCTATGGCCGAGATTAAAGCCAAAGGCGATGCTCTTGCCGCTACCTCGTCGTTGCACGAGACCATCATAGGCAACGAGAAGGTATCTTTGAAATTCGACAACGAGACAGCACAGCTCACAGCCCTCACACTCGACGGCAGGGATATTATCACCCACGGACAGGGCTTCTTGTACAGCAACCACCGCTGGATTGAGAACGACCGTCAGGGATACGACTATCAATATGAGCGCCACAACAAGGACAAGCAGTATAAGCAGACAAGCAACGGCCTCGAAGCTAAAGGCGAGATAAAAGTAGTCGAGGAGAATGGCAACACAGTTGTAAAGACCGTGCGCAAGGGCTCAATCTGCGACACAGAGATTAGCTACACAATCTATCCTCAGGGCATTGTAGATGTCGATGCGACATTTATCCCCAAGGGCGACAATCTGCGCCGTGCGGGCCTCATCTGCGGCATCGACTCGACCCTGAAATATGTCAACTACTACGCTTACGGCCCGTGGGAGAACACCGTTGACCGCAAGGACGGCGTTGTTGTGGGACGTTACAACACCACTGTCGATGCAATGGCCGACCGTTACGTCAAGCCTCAGAGCAGCGGCAGCCGCGAGGGTCTGCGCGAGGTAATCTTTACCAACGAGCTTGGCGAGGGCGTTAAGATTGTAACCGAGGGCAACGTCAGCTTCTCGGCACTCCCCTACACCGACGAAGACCTTATGAGAAGCGGCCACTATTGGGAGATGACAGCCCGCCCCTACACCGTTGTTCACTTCGACGCGTGGATGCGCGGAGTAGGTAACGCATCGTGCGGTGCCGACGTTGACACCCTGCCCGAGTATCGCGTGCCCAACAAGAAGATGAGCTACAAGCTGCGCATCTCGGCAGTAAAGTAAAAAGAGCAACCAATAATTAAAAAACGTGAGCCAATTTTTGAAATTGGCTCACGTTTTTGCTTCCACAATCAGCAAGCACCTGAAATCAATCCGTAAAACATTGATTATCAACACACTAACAATAAAACATTTTACCTACATCATAACATATTGATTATCAACGCATTACAATCGAGCAAAAATTCTGTAAGAAAGAAAATAGAAAATAATTTTATAATCTGCTGAATAACAAGACATTATAAACACCAACTGTAAGATTAAAAAATACTTTTTTCTTTTTTATTTGACCAAACAGTTGTATTTTTGCATTGTGAAAATTGCACAAAAACAATAAATAACAATAAAAAATTAACAAAATGAGCAAAGAGACAAAAAGCCTCATTGAGGTAAAGAAAAGCCCCGAAGCCAATCTTGAAAAGAACAAGACCAGCTGGCTTCTCATTGGTTATGTTCTGGTGCTTGCAATCCTTTTCGTAGCATTCGAGTGGACAGCAACAGAGAAAAAGCACACAGGCGAGATTATACAGCAGGGTATCCTCCTCGAAGAGGAGATTATGGTGCCCATCACACTGCCCGAAAAGAAGGTGGTACCTCCCCCTCCCCAAGCAAAGCAGATTACCGAAATTCTTGAGATTGTAGAGGACGACGCCGAGATTGAAGAGAGCGAGATTATGTCGGTCGAGGATCAGGGCGAGATTGTAGAGATTAACGAGGATGTAAACATCGTCGTTGAGGAGATGCCCGAGGAGGAGACAATCTATCAGGTAGTAGAGCAGCAGCCCGAATTCCCCGGTGGTATGCAGGCACTTATGAAATATCTGCGAGACAACATCAACTACCCCCGTATCAGCCGCGACAACAACTCACAGGGTAAGACATACGTAAACTTTGTGGTTAACACCGACGGTTCAATTCAGGACGTAGAGGTTATGAAGAGCTCGGGCGACGTTTACCTCGACAAGGAGGCCGTTCGCGTGGTTAAGACTATGCCCAAATGGAATCCCGGTAAGCAGGCAGGTAAGGCCGTACGCGTACGCTTTACACTCCCCGTTGTATTCCGCTTGCAGTAAGCAGCAGTCTTTTATAACGGCATAAAATTATTGCAGTCTGTGTATTTTTGTACACAGACTGCATTTTTTATCCTCCCGTCCGTCAAAAAAACAGTGTCGGGGAACATTCTGCATAATTCTGCTACCCGCAAAAGCCAATGGCATAAGCAGCATTATAATAAGGTGCACACGGCGAGGATAGGATAAATTTACCTTAATAGACCTGTTTTTACTAATCCGAAGATAAATATTTACTTATTTTAGCAAAAAACAGTTTCATATTGCCACCAAAAAGACTATTTTTGCCGGCAAATTCACAACACAAGAAAAAATATGATTACCTTTTTAGTGTGCCTTGCGGCACTTGTTATTGCTTATTTCACATACGGAAAATATCTCGAAAGAGTATGCGACGTTAATGAAAAGAACCCCGTCCCCTCAAAAACAATGTACGACGGAGTAGATTATCTGCCTCTTCCCCGCTGGAAAGTATTTCTTATACAGCTGCTAAATATTGCAGGCCTCGGCCCCATTTTCGGTGCGCTGCTGGGTGCCGCATACGGCCCCGTGGCCTTTCTGTGGATTACCCTCGGCGGCATTTTTATGGGTGCCGCACACGATTTTATCGCCGGCGTAATATCGCTGAAGAACAAGGGAGTGAGCCTGCCCGAGACCATCGGCGACTATCTTGGCACGGGCACACGAACCTTTATGCGCATATTCTCGGTGCTTCTTATGGCGCTTGTCGGGGCGGTGTTTATGTCGCAACCGGCCGAGCTTATAGCATCGAACACGAGCCTTCCCGCACTCGAAAGCATCGCATTCCAAAATACCTCGTGGGAGCTTTTTGTTATCCTCATCGTCATTCTTTGCTACTATATTCTTGCAACGATGCTGCCCATCGACAAGATTATAGGGCGCATCTATCCGCTTTTTGGCATTGCGCTGCTCATTATGGCAGCCGGAATATTAGGCGTGCTTCTTTTTGGCAGCGACACATACAGAATCCCCGAGCTTACATCGCTCGGCAATCAAATTGCCGACCCTCATAAATTCCCCATCGTGCCGATGCTCTTTACCACCATTGCCTGCGGCGCAATTTCGGGCTTCCACGCAACGCAGTCGCCTATGATGGCCCGCTGCCTGAGGTCGGAGAAGCAGAGCCGCAGCGTCTTCTACGGAGCAATGATTAGCGAGAGTATTATTGCGCTCATATGGGCAGCAATAGGAATGTCCTTTTGGGGCGGCGTCGAGGGGCTCAACAATGCCATCGCCGAGTATGGCGGAAGCGCAGCGAAAATGGTGAACGTAATCACCTCGACCACAATGAACGAGGTAGTTGCGGGAGTTGTAATTTTCGGTGTGATAGGCTGTGCAATAACCTCGGGCGATACGGCCTTCCGCTGCGCGCGCCTCATAGTTGCCGATATGCTGAACATCGAACAGAGGAGCATCTACAAGAGAATTTTAGTATCGCTGCCCCTTTTTGCCGCTGCGTTGTTCATTATATTCGCCCTGCCCTTCCAAACTATTTGGAGCTATTTTGCTTGGTGCAACCAGACGCTGGCAGTAATTACTCTGTGGTGCATCACTGTGTATCTGATGCGCAACAAAAAGCCATTGGCAATAGGCTGCGTCCCTGCGCTTATTATGACCTACGTATGCTCGTCGTACATTTTTGTGTCGCCTATGATGTGCGGGATGGAGAATCGCACATTGGCCTATATTTTGGGTGGCGTGCTCACCGCCATTATTGCCGCGGCAGTGTGGTATAAAGCAAAGAAATACTAAAAAAGCGTACAATTATTGAGTTGTAGTGTTTTTTTTATTTATCTTCGCACAGAGGAACAGTTTATAAGATGAGCCACAATAGCAACATACGTCCCAAAGGGCAAGAAAATGTAATCAAACTGCGATGCGCGCCGATGGAGAGGGTGCGCATTGGGTTCATTGGCCTCGGAGTGAGAGCCAAGCGCGCCGTGGAGCGTATGATGCACATCGAGGGAGCCGATATTACAGTAGTCTGCGACCTTGTGGCCGACAACATCGAGGAGGCACAAGGAATAATCGCAAAATATGGCGGTTCAAAGGCTGCGGCCTATGGCGACAGCGAGGGGTGGATGCGCGTGTGCGAGCACCCCGAGGTTGACATTGTCTATATATGCACCGATTGGATGAGCCACGCTAAAATAGCCCTCTACGCAATGGAGTGTGGCAAGCACGCAGCCACAGAGGTTCCGGCGGCAACCACAATAGAAGAGTGTTGGAAATTAGTGGATACGGCCGAGCGTACCCGTCGCCACTGTATAATGCTCGAAAATTGCTGCTACGACGAATTTGAGCTGACGCTTCTTAATATGGTGCAAAAGGGAGTATTGGGCGAGATTATTCACGCCGAGGGCTCGTATCTGCACGACCTGCGCGAGCGCATCTCATCGAACGATGCCGGCGGCCGCAAATGGAGCAATTGGCAGGTAGAATTTATGAACCGACACAACGGTAACCCCTACCCCACACACGGCCTCGGACCCATTGCCCTTGCAATGAACATCCATCGTGGCGACAGGATGAAAAGCATCGTCTCGCTCTCGTCAAAGAGAATAAGCTACGGAGGCGAGGAGGGGACACTCGTGGGCAATATGAATTCCTCGATAATATCCACTGAGAGGGGCTGCACGCTGCTCGTACAGCACTGCATCTCACTGCCCCACCCTTACAGCCGCTCGTTCGTGCTCAGCGGCACCAATGGATACGCACAAAAATACCCTCTGCCACACGTTGCCCTCGACCCCGAGGGCGAGAGAGCAATCACGGGCGAGGAGTTGACAGCCCTGCTCGATAGCTACAAGCACCCCTTTGTCGAGCGCTACAAGCCCTTCGGATACAGTCTGTGCGGCCGCCGCTGGATAGACTATGCAATGGACAGCCGCCTCATCTACTGCCTCAGAAAAGGCCTGCCGCTTGATATGGACGTATATGACGCCGTGGAGTGGAGCTGCCTTGTCGAGCTCACCGAGCAGTCGGCATCGGCCCGCGGAGCGGTGATAGAGATTCCCGACTTTACCCGCGGCGATTGGAACACCCATCGAGGCGTGGAATTTGCCGAGTAAAGAGTAAAGAGAGGCAAAGAGCCTCTGCCTCACCCTCCCCACCGCGTAAAAAGCACAAATTCAGCACAAACAACTTATTTTCAAACACAATATTATGAAAAGAATCCTATTCTCGATGCTATCGGCAGCGATAGTTGCCATAGCATTAGTGTCGTGCGGCAACAAACGCAGCTACGAGACCGTTGACGGCGACCCTATGCAGAGCCGCATCTACACATTAGACAACGGACTAAAGGTCTATCTGACTGTAAACAAAGAGACACCGCGCATACAGACATATATCCCCGTGCGCGTAGGCGGAAAAAACGACCCCGCCGAGACCACCGGCCTTGCCCACTATTTCGAGCACCTGATGTTCAAAGGCACCGAGAGCTTCGGCACACAGAATTATGCCGAAGAGAAGCCCCTGCTCGACCAAATTGAAGCCCTCTTCGAGCTCTATCGCACAAAGAGCGACGAGGCCGAGCGCGCCGCCATCTACCGACAGATTGACAGCCTCTCGTACGAAGCCTCGAAACTGAGCATTCCTAACGAGTATGACAAACTAATGGCAGCCATCGGCGCCGAGGGCACAAACGCCTACACAAGCACCGACGTTACCTGTTACGTCGAGGACATCCCCTCGAACCAATTGGAAAATTGGGCAAAGATACAGGCCGACCGCTTCAAGCACAACGTAATCCGAGGCTTCCACACCGAATTAGAGACGGTATATGAGGAGAAGAATATGAGCCTCACACAGGACACTCGCAAACTATACGAGGCAATGTTCTCGTCGCTCTTCAAGAACCACCCCTACGGCACACAGACAGTACTCGGCACACAGGAACATCTGAAAAACCCCTCAATAACCAACATAAAAAACTACTACAAAAAGTGGTACGTACCCAACAATATGGCCATCTGTATGTCGGGCGACTTTGACTTTGACGAGGCGATGGACGTGATAGAGAAATATTTTGGGGATATGCAGCCCAACCCCGAGCTCGAAATGCTGAGTTTCGAGCCCGAGGCCGAAATTACCGAGCCCATAGCAAAAGAGGTGTTGGGCCTTGAGGCCGAGCGCGTTGCGCTTGCGTGGCGCTTCCCGGGAGAAGCATCCGACGAGGCACTGATGCTGAGCGTCGTAGATCTCATTATGAACAATGGAATGGCCGGCCTCATCGACCTCAACCTTCTGCAAGACCAGAAACTACTCTCGGCCTACTCGTTCCCCTACGGGCAGAGCGACTATACAGCCTACTTTATGCAGGGTATGCCCAAAGAGGGACAATCGCTCGACGAGGTAAAAGAGCTTCTGCTTGCACAGATTGAGGCGCTGCGCAAGGGCGAATGGGACGAGAAGCTGCTCGCAGCAGGCATTGCCAACTACAAACTGCAAATACAGAGAATGCTCGAAGACAACTCGGCACGCGCCGACCTCTTCGTTACGAGCTTCGTCAACGGAATATCTTGGGAGAATATGGTGAACCGCATCGAGCGTATGGAGAAAATAACCAAAAAAGATGTTGTGGATTTTGCCAACAAATACCTAAAGGACAACAACTACGCCATCGTATATAAACGTCAGGGAGAAGACCCCAACATAAAGAAGATTGCAAAGCCCGCAATTACCCCCATCTTTATGAACCGCGACACGGCAAGCGCTTTCTTGCGCGAGATTCAAGCCTCGGTGGTGGCACCCATCGAGCCTGTCTTTGTCGATTTTCAGAAGGATATGAGCAGGGGCAGCATCGGCAATCTTCCTATGCTCTACAAAGAGAACACGACGAACGATATTTTCACGCTGAAATATATCTTCGACTTTGGAACCAATGAGATAAAGACATTGGGTACCGCTCGCAATTACCTCGACTATCTCGGCACCTCGGACATGAGCGCCACACAGATTAAGCAGGCCTTCTACGACCTTGCTTGCAGCTACTATATAAGCGTGGGCAACAATGAGGTATCTATCGTCCTGAGCGGATTATCCGAGAATATGAGCAAGGCCACCGAGCTGCTCGAAAAGGTTCTTACCGATGCGCAACCCAACGAAGAGGCCTACAAGAGCCTCGTGGCCGATATTCTAAAATCTCGGGCCGACAGCAAGGCCAACCAGCAGAGCAATTTCAGTATGCTGCGTCAGTATGCTCTGTACGGTGCCAATAACCCCTCGAAGAATATTCTTAGCGAAAAGGAGCTCAAGAGTATGAAGCCCGAGACGCTTATCGAGACCATCAGAGAGCTATCGGGCATCGAGCATCGCGTGCTCTACTACGGCCCCCTTACAATGGACGAGGCCTCGGCCATAATAGCCGATTGCCACAAGGTTCCCCAAAGCCTGCGAAAAATAGAAAAGAACGAGAGTTTCAAGATACAGACGGCCGATGAGAATATCGTATATTTTGCGCCCTACGATGCCAATCAGATATATATGTCATCAGTATCGAGCAAGGGCGAGATGTACGACCCCGAGAAGAGCCCCATCATCACAATGTACAACGAATATTTCGGCGGCGGAATGAACAGCATCGTATTCCAAGAGATGCGCGAGGCGCGCGCCCTTGCATACAGCGCGGCAGCCTATATGATTGAGCCGTGGCGCATAGAAATACCCTCGTACTATTGGACATATATTGCCACACAGAACGACAAGATGATTGATGCCTTGAATGCTTTTGACGAGATAATAAACAATATGCCGGTGAGCGAGCAGGCCTTCAAGATTGCAAAAGAGGCGCTCATAGGACGTTTGCGCACCGAGCGTATCACCCGCGACCGCGTACTCGGTTATTTCCTCGACCAAGAGAAGCTGCGTCTGGCCGAGGATACACGCCGCCGTCTCTACGAGGCTGTGCAGACAATGACGCTCGACGACGTTGTAGCCTATCAGCAGGCTAATGTCAAGGGTCGCAAATATATTACCTGTATTTTGGGACGCGAGAGCGACCTTGATATGAAGGCACTCGAAAAGTGGGGTAAGATTGTGCGCCTCACGCAGGAGGATATTTTCGGATATTAACAATTATTACTGTCCGCTAAAGACGTGAATTCCCTCCCAACTTGCTGAAATAGATAAGTTGGGAGTTATTTTCATATCAGACAAGCCCCTCTTATGAGCTTATTACCTCCTTAGGTGGTGGTTCTGCTGCCTCCATAAGCATCAGTTTAAGGTCTTCATCAGGTTTGTTAAAGAATGTGTTTATATTGAGGTAATACATCAGGACTATCCTTACCATCGTAGCCAACCCTGAAAAGCTCCATCTCCTCTCAAGAGAACTTTGCAGCAGCGATAACAACAGATTGGCTATAAGCGTCACCCATATCTGTATTTTGATGGCATTAGCACTCTCTCCGTAAAAATATCTCAACGGGAAATTCTGCTTGATTTGCTTGAAAAGTGATTCGATCTGCCAACGACGACGATAAATGGCCACGATTGTTTCCGGGCGCATGTCAAAATCATTGGTAAGCAGTGAGACCAATTTGGGCTGTTTCCCCCTTTTAATGTCCACATAGGTTACGATTCTTGCGATGTGCCTTGTTTCTCCTTTACGGAATACTACAACTTGCTCTCTGTATTCCATCTTGCCCTCCGTGGTCATCTCCATAAAGTCGAACAAAATTTCATAGTTGAGACTCTTCTTCATTTTTGTAACATAAACCACGTTACGCTCCGTCAATTCCTCGAATTTTTCATAGTTGATATAGGCTCTATCCATTGCAGCGATCTCCTTCTCGGAAAATTTGGAGGGAACCAGCATAAAAGAATCGTTTGTGGCAGCAGAGGTAAACTCTACATCACAGGGAACACCATCATTGGCTTGTATGACGGCATGAACCTTTATACCACCTTTCTTCTTACCCGTCTTCGGATGCCTTCCCACACCTTTGAATATGAGGTTGGAAAACAAGGATATTGTCGTTGAATCTATGATTCTCAGCCGTTTTACCCATTCCTCTGTCCCATTGCGCCGGCTGTCCGAAGTAAGTTTTGACTTATTTTCCTCGTAAAGGTCATGGTAAACATCCTCAAAGAACTTTTCAGAACGTCTGGAATTGGCATCGGACAAGGTGCTGCGCCTGGGGACTGTCTCAATACCTATGTGATGCAATTTACGTACCTCAGCGGTCATTGAGGTCTCTATCTCACGCAATGAATCGAAGCGCATTATCACGGCATAGAGCATCGTAAGCAGATGGGTAAAGCCATCAAAGCTCTTTACATACCTTTCACCACCATGATTACGGCTGAATTGAAGAATTTTGGATTTATCTAACAATTTTATTAGCTGTCCATATATCGGCTGTCCGAAGAAATGTGTACTTTTGCTCATGGTTAAACTTTTAGTGTGGTAACTTAAAGATAACCAAAATAGGGCTGACTTCCAAATCGGAGGACGGCCCTATCATTATAATGATGTATGAACTTTTAGCGGACAGTAATA
>JAFQVS010000026.1 GCA_017407905.1 Bacteroidaceae bacterium
CATGTCTTGTTACGATTTACGCTTGTTTTGATTTGCAACACTAAGATAAGTGAAAAATCTGACATGGCAAAATCCTGAGCAACTTTTTGTTGCTCAGGAACTTATAAATAAAGTTAAATCAAAGTGTTGCGGAATTAAGGAGTATGAAAAAGTGCGCAATTACCTCAATAATATTTTCGCTCCTCATTTTAGGAGCCTGCACCGGCGGCACAGGCAGCACCCCCGCCACAAGCCCCGCCGACGACGCCCGCGGTACAATTGAATTTACCACCCTCGACACCACCGCCATCTACGCAATCGACACACTCGACAAAGCCTCGCCCCGCCTCGAAGCACGCATCGCTCTCCCCTTTGCCACGGGCGGCAGCGTCGCGGCAGGCAACATAAACGCCTCGGTTATTTACGCCGCATTCGGGCTCGACAGTATGGCCCCCTCGGCAGCCATTGCCACAGCACTCACAAGCGCCGCCAACGACTACCTCGACCAACGTCCCCACTATCTGAACGAAAAGAGTATGCAACACTCGCCCGCGTGGTTCAATTTCCTACTAAATATTAAGGGGGCCACAGGCACAGGCCTCAAAGGCTGCATCAACTACACAATAGACAGCGAATCGTACAGCGGCGGTGCCCACGGCGACTACGCCGAGATATTATTGAATTTCGACCCCGCAAGCGGCCACGAGATTAGGCTGTGCGATATTTTTGCGCCCAATTTCGAGGAGCCTCTGAGCACGGCGCTCATACAAGCCCTCGGCCGACAGTTGGGCGCCACAACCCCCGAGCAGATAAACGACAAAGGATATTTCAACATTAGCGAGCTCTTTCCCACCGAGAATTTCCTGCTCGCGGCCGACAGCATAATATTCCTTTACAACCCCTACGAAATAGCCCCCTACTCGACAGGCGAAACAAGGATAGCCCTCGGATACGACGAGCTTCGAGGGATAATAAAAGAATAGCACTTTTTCGGCCCACAAAAAGAATCCCACTTTATTAACACAAAATTCAGACAGCCCCTAAGAACAAAAAAACAGATATAATTATGGAAATAATAGAGAAATATTTTCCCACCCTCAGCCCCACGCAAAAAGAGCAATTCGCCGCGCTATACGACCTTTACACCGATTGGAACAACAAGATAAACGTCATCTCGCGCAAGGATATTGAGAACCTCTACCTTCACCACGTGCTGCACTCGCTGGCCATTGCAAAGACAATCACCTTCCGCCCCGGCACCACAATAATGGATATGGGCTGCGGCGGCGGATTCCCCGGCATTCCCCTTGCCATAATGTTCCCCGAGGCAAAATTCCACCTTGTCGATAGCATCGGCAAGAAGGTACGCGTCGCAACCGAGATTGCCTCGGCCATAGGCCTTAAAAATGTCATCGCCACCCATAGCCGCGCACAAGAGATAAAAGAAAAATACCATTTTGTGGTGAGCCGCGCCGTGATGCAACTGCCCGAGCTTGTAAAAATATGCCGCAAGAACATCTGCAAAGAGCAGCTCAACGCACTGCCCAACGGCATAATCTGCCTCAAGGGCGGCGACGTTCAGGCCGAGGTCAGTCCCTTTAAGAATATCATCGAAATAACCCCGCTCGAAACCATTTTCGACGAAGAGTTTTTCAAAGACAAAAAAGTAGTCTATCTACCCATCGGATAACAGAATTATGGAGTTAAAAATATTTACATTCAATCCTATTCAGGTAAATAGTTATCTGCTGTGGGACCACACGGGTGAGGCGGCGCTCATCGACTGCGGTTGCCTTTTCGACAGTGAGAAAGAGGCACTAAAAACATTCATCCGCAGCAATAATCTGCAATTAAAAATCTATCTTAACACCCATCTGCATTTCGACCACATATTCGGCAGCCCGTTCATTGCACAAGAGTTTGGCATCAGCGCGTGGGCCTCGGACGGCGACATTCATTGGGCACAAAACATCGCCGAGCGCGTCGCACGCTTCGGGCTAAGCTACAAGGAAAAGATTCCGCCCCTTGGACGCATCCTAAGCGACGGCGACACCATTACATTCGGACAGGAGCAGATAGTTGCGATAGCCGTCCCCGGCCACTCGCCCGGCAGCCTCGCCTATTATATGCCCGCCCACAAGATACTCTTCTCGGGCGACGCACTATTTTGCGGCAGCATCGGCCGCACCGATTTTCCCGACTCGTGCCACGAGGCGCTAATCACAAATTTAAGAGAAAAAATCCTCACACTGCCCCCCGAAACAATCGTCTATCCGGGGCACGACCGCAGCACCACAATAGAGTACGAAAAAGAGCACAATTTCTTTTTGGAATAAGCTGATTATCATAACAATAGGGGCGATTTTTCGCCCCTATTGTTATGATAATAAAAAGTGTGCCGGAATCGCCACAAAAGATAAACTTCCCAAAAGGCACGCAGAAAAAAACACGCAACAGCCTTTCAAAAAAGCCTTACAAACGCTCAATCCTGTTCACCACGTGAAAAATGGCACAAATATCACTCTTTCTGATAGCAAAAGAGGGATAGTTGGGCGACACACACCACATAAGCTCACTATTCTCCTTATCGTTGTAACAGCGCTTAATCATCCTCGACTCATTAGTTACAATCATATAAATTTTATCAGGGTCAATATCCCTTAGCGACTCCACCCTGTTCACCCCGATAATATCGCCCGAATGAATCTCGGGCTCCATAGAGGTACCCGAGACGGGAAAATAAAACTGCGCACTCCACTGCGGCACCGAAATATAACCCGACGGACGCTCCAGCGCAGGGTCGTACGCATCCCTGAGCCCCGCCGACACAGGAAGGTCGTCAAAGAAAGGCGCCCCCTTATCGTGCATCACCTCGCCGTCGCAGTCGAGCAACATATCCCCCTCGCCCAGCATAAGCCACGCAGGCGAAATATCGCTGAATCGGTTCAACAACGCCGTAACAAGCTCCATCCCAACCTTAGCATCCTCGTTCACCTGCCTGTTGAGCGTACGCTGAGGAATACCCAAAATTGAGCTTGCACTATTCGCATTAAGCCCCTTGCACTCAAAAATCCTTACAATACGCTGTTTTATGGAATCTTTCATAAACAGAAAACTTCAAAAAATAGAAACGCAAAATACTATCACACAAGCAAATAAGGCACACTAAAAGGCAAATAATTATTTAGAATAAATCTAAATAGACAAATTTTGCTAATTTAACAACCCTATTTCTGTTTTTACACATTATATTTGTAGCCACAAACGGCTAACAACCACTAAAAAGATAGCCATCAAAAGCCATTTTTGACACAAACAAGATATTTTTGGCAAACTTACTATAAATATACAAAACACGAAAGAAAAAACTTTAAAAAGATAACGTATGGAAACAACAAATAAGGCAAAATTCTTCTGCGAGTGCTTTTTCGAGAAATGTATGGAGTGGGTAGAGTTTCTACGCTACGGAATAGTAAGGCGCGACGAGTGGACAAGCAACCTATCCGAACACTACTGCATATACAAGGAGTATATGGGCAAGGAGTTTGTCAAGGAGTTTCTCGATGCACGCGAAAAAATCTTAGGCAACAACCGCTACAAGATGCAGATAAAAATACTCACCGAGAAGGGCGAGCCCGGATGCGTCGGTAAAGTCGAGTTATACAGTAAAAAACGGCTCATCCACAGAGCCACACTAAAAGTAAAACAAAAGGAGGGCGAGGAGGGCAAAATAATCTTCTGGTCGTTCGATAATAACGAAAAATAATAACAATAAAAAAACAGATACAACAATGAGAGCAATTACACTTATGACAGCACAGTTGGTGAGCCTGCTTATCCTCACCGCATCGGCCAACGGCCTTTTCGAGAAGAGCGAATGTACCATTGCATTTGTCCTATCGTTTATAACATTTGCATCGTGCAGCGTATATATCGGCAAGCATCAGAAGCACCTTCTGCGCGAGGTCAACAACCACTACCAAGCATAGAAGACCCCCAATTTACTTAAAACAACCAAGAAACAACGGCAGTGGGGCGAGAGAAAAAACTGTCGCCCCACTGTCCAATAAAAAAGTCCCTGCCCTACTCCTCTGCTGAACACTCGGCAAGCGGAATATCATCGACAATATTAAAAGTTCCGTAGCCCGGCGCCTTGCGATAAACATCGGCACACCCCATAGGCACGTGAATATTAACCGCATTATACTTAAAAGGCGTACAAATTTCGGGAGGCACGGTAGGCAGCATATATACGTCAGTCAGCGCATCGCAATAATAGAAGCAATAATCGCCCAAACGCTTCACACTCTTTGGTATTGTAACCTCCCTTAAGCTGGAGCAGTACCAAAAGACACCGCGGTCGATGACCTCGAGCGAGCTTGGCAGCGACACACTCACCACACAACTATCCCACGCAAAAGCATCGACACACAGATGCGTTACCCCCTCGGGGATATTCACAGCCGTGAGCTTCTCGCAAAAAGCAAAAGCAGTGGTACCAACCTCCTTTAAGGCGTTAGAGAGCTTAACCTTCTCAAGGCTTCTCATAGTAGAAAAAGCACCCATCCCAATATCGACCACGCTGTTGGGAAGCTCCACCGAGTTTACCCCCGTGCAATGCTTAAACGCCTCTTTACCAATAGTCTCGATGCCCATAGGAATATACACCGACTTAAGATGCGCGGCACGGTAAAAAGCCCTCTCGGCGATAGAAGTTACCCGATACATTTTTCCCTCGTAAGGCACCTCATCCACCATCATAGCATTAGCATTCAGTTCGCAGCCCACAACCGCGAGCGTACTATCGGCACCGAATTTATAATAGACCTGATTATGCTTAACATCATAATCGACGGGACTTATAATCCACACAAAATCGTTATACAACTCATCGAACCTTTGAGTTTTACTGATATAAAAGAGCGCCGGCACAATAGCAAGCACAAGCAGCGATGCCACAACAGCCCTTTTGAACGCCTTTTTTCTGTTACGCAGAATTTTTAAAATCTCGCCACAATTCTGAAAGCGTTTCGAGGGGTCGGCATCGAGCGCACGGTTCATAATACCCTTATATAAGCGCGGCAGACGCCCGTCAATGTTCCGCTCGATATATTCAAGCAATTTACCGACGCCGTAAATATCGGTACGCGCGTCGATAGTCCCTTTTACACTCTTCTGCTCGGGGGCCGCAAAGGTATAAGTACGTCCCGCTGTGTTATAATAGCTGTCGCAATAGCAGAAACCGAGGTCAAGAATTTTCACATCATTATTTACGCGCGTGAACATTATATTGCGCGGTGTAAGGTCGCAGTGCACAATATGCTCCTTGTGCATATAGTCGAGCGCCTCTAAAATCTGAATAAGAAATTTATCAATATTGGAACGCTTGGTAAAATATTCGGGCATTGCAGCCACCTTCTGTTCGAGCGTCGCCCCGCTGATATACTCCATCAGAATAGAAACATCCTTGTCATCCTCGCGCAGAGCCTCGTACCTTACAATATTCTGATGTTTGATTTTTTCACCAACCTCAAACTCCTTTTTAAACAGATTGCGATACTGAACATTATCGACATACTCGGGACGCAGTTTCTTCATAAAATACTGCTTACCCGACACCCTCAGAATATAAGGCAGCGACGTTGCCCCACTGCGATAAGGCGCCTCGATAGGGACAATCTCGCCCTCAGCGGCGTTAATATATCCCGAGACGTCAACCTCAGAAGGCACCATATTGGACAACATTAAATTTTATACCGCCCACCTTGCCACAGACATAATCGGTAGGCTCGCAATCCTTGCGCAGCAGACAACTGAGCAACAGCGGCTCTCCATCGACAAAAAAGCTGCAATGAAAATAATCGCCCGCCTTTAGTTTGCTATTCTTCGATTCGACAACCGAGAATAAATCCTGCCCCTCGAAACGCACAAGCACGCTTCTGTCGGGCCTCCATTGTAGCATAAGCATTGTTTTTGGAGTAAGGGTGCGCACATTAAGGCTTCTTGAATGTATAAAACCGCTCTCCTCGTCCCGAGGATTTTTCTGTGCCTCGACAAAGCTCTCAAAGTCGATGCAGCCCACATAGCGGGCAAGAATATTCAGAGTATTATAGCTGGGCCTCGAATTTTCATTTTGCTCCTGATAGCCCCAGAAACGACGCAGCGTAGTAGAGCTAAGCGAACAAGCGTGCAAACGATTAAGTTCGTACGAAAGAGCATCGAAATGCTTGGGCGTAACCAACCTCATCCCAAAAGTTTTCTCCACCGCCCTACGCAGCTCGGCATATATAGATTTTTCAATTTCCATTTAAGTCGTGATAATTTATTTTGTATTTAAAAACTGATTAGAATTTAAACAGCCTCTAAACAATTTGTCCCAATAACATTAGGGAAGCAATTTACAAACAAACGAGCGAAAAACGCAAAATCTATTTTAGCGTTTATCACAGCGAGTGCAGTGTATGTTCGCCGTAAGGCAAATTTACAAACAAATTCGTCAACAACAAAATTACAAACAGAGAAAATATCAAAGGCCGAAATGGGGGGGGTAATTCATTGACACCAATCACTTACAAACAAACATTTTCCGTACAACAATCACACACGCCCGCTCCTCGAAAGATAAGCGCTTCACTTATCTCGGTTTATAATATAAATTCCCCCCATAGCCAGCAGCGCCGCCACAATGTAACTACCATAGAACACCTCGCCCAGACACAGACACGACGCAGCCGCCCCCACTACAGGAATCAGCGAATTAAAGATAGCCACCTTACCCACAGGATTACAAGTAAGCAATTTATTATAAAGCGTAAAACAGAGCGACGAAATAAGCACAAGCAGCAGCAAAATCACACACCCCTTTAGCGTAACCACAGGCAGCGTGCCCCCCATAGCAAGGCCAAGCGCCGCCAGCATCACACCACCCGCGGCCAAACTATAGCCCGTAGCCACAAACACATCAGCCCGCTTGCTCAGGCCCCGCGTCATAAGCCCGGCGAACGCCGCACACAAAGCATTCAGAACAATCATACCATCGCCCGCAAACGTAAAAGCGCCACTCTCGCCACCGCCCACGTTAAGCAACAGAATACCCACAAAGCCCATCACGCAGCCCACAATCTTACGCACCGTCAGCCTATCACTCCTGTAGAAGAGACACGCCAACAGCACCAACATAAACACCCCCAGCGAATTAAGGATAGCCGCGCGCGCCCCACCGCTATTCGACAGGCCAATATAGAAAAAAGCATAATGCAGCGTAGTATTAAGCAGAGCAAACAGCAACAGATAGCCCACAGCGCTCGTTCCCGCCACAGCGAACCGACACCCTTTTGCCCACGCAAGCAGCAGCACAATCGCCCCCGCCACAGAGAAGCGCACCCCGGCAAAAAGCATTTTCGCCCCCGTCATATCACCGTCGATGGCAAACTCCTCGAATCCCAATTTTATAAGAGGATAAGCCCATCCCCACGCCACCGCCGCCGTCAGCGCAAAGAACGCCACCCACAGCGGACGTTTAAATACCGAGCCCTCTTGAATCTCCTTATCATTCATTTTTCAAAATTTCTTGCAAAGATACGAACAAACGAGCGAGATAAATAAAGTTTACTTTATTATTTCTAAGCGAGTGCAGAATATCTTCGCGCGAAGCGCAAAGATAGCAAAAGGCGAGAGCAGAAAAAGAAATTTATTTATTTTTATGCCGAGCCGCTAAAATCTTCGCGCAAAGCGCAAAGATAGCAAAAGGCGAGAGCAGAAAAAGAAATTTATTTATTTTTATGCCGAGCCGCTAAAATCTTCGCGCGACAGCGCAAAGATACCTAACAAACGAGCGAGATAAATAAAGTTTACTTTATTATTTCTAAGCGAGTGCAGAATATCGGCTCAGTAGCAAGAGGTGTGGTCGGGATTACTCTATTTATCACCTTCACGGAATACTTATGCTGCTGTTCTTGAAAATTAGAA